>NZ_LFJT01000020.1:0-104586 GCF_001682645.1 Delftia sp. JD2 | reverse complement strand
GCGGCTGCAGGCGCCGGGGCAGCGGCTTCCGCCGACTCGACCACGGCAATGATGCTGCCCTGCTTGACCTTGTCGCCCATGTTGACGCGCAGCTCCTTGAGCACGCCAGCGTGGCTGGAGGGGATCTCCATGGAGGCCTTGTCGGACTCCACTGTGATCAGCGATTGCTCGGCCTTGATCTGATCGCCGGCCTTGACCAGCACTTCGATCACAGCAACTTCGTCGAAATCACCGATATCGGGGACTTGAATTTCTACCAATGCCATATGTGTCTCCCGTTCTTACTCAAGCGTGCAGCGGGTTGATCTTGTCGGCCTTGATGCCGTACTTGGCGATCGCTTCGGCCACGGTGGTGGCGTTGATCTTGCCTTCTTCGGCCAGCGCGCGCAGTGCGGCAACCACGATGTAGTGGCGATCCACTTCGAAGTGCTCGCGCAGCTTGCGGCGGAAGTCCGAACGGCCGAAGCCGTCGGTGCCCAGCACCTTGTAGGTGCGGCCCTTGGGCATGTAGGGGCGGATCTGCTCGGCGTAGGCCTTCATGTAGTCGGTGGATGCGATCACCGGGCCATTGTGCGACTGCAGCTGCTGCGTGACGAAGGGCACCTTCTGGGTGTCCAGCGGATGCAGCAGGTTCCAGCGGTCGGCGTCCTGGCCGTCGCGGGTGAGCTCATTGAAGCTCGGGCAGCTCCACACGTCGGCGGCAATGCCCCAGTCGGCCAGCAGCAGTTCCTGGGCGAAGAAGGATTCGCGCAGGATGGTGCCCGAACCCAGCAGTTGCACGCGCAGGCCGCTTTCCGGCACCTTCTGGCCGGGCTTGCACAGGTACATGCCCTTGATGATCTGCTGCTCGGTGCCGGGCGTGAGGCCGGGCATGGCGTAGTTCTCGTTGAGCAGCGTGATGTAGTAGAAGACGTTTTCCTGGTTCTGCACCATGCGGCGCAGGCCGTCCTGCATGATCACGGCGACTTCGTGGGCAAAGGTCGGGTCGTAGCTCACGCAGTTGGGAATGGTGTTGGCCAGGATGTGGCTGTGGCCGTCTTCGTGCTGCAGGCCTTCGCCGTTCAGCGTGGTGCGGCCCGAAGTGCCGCCCAGCAGGAAACCGCGCGCCTGCATGTCGCCGGCCGCCCAGGCCAGGTCACCGATGCGCTGGAAGCCAAACATCGAGTAGTACACGTAGAACGGGATCATGATCCGGTTGCTCGTGCTGTAGCTCGTGGCTGCCGCGATCCAGCTGCTCATGCCGCCGGCTTCGTTGATGCCTTCCTGCAGGATCTGGCCGGCCTTGTCCTCGCGGTAGTACATCACCTGGTCCTTGTCGACCGGGGTGTACTGCTGTCCAGCGGGGTTGTAGATGCCGATCTGGCGGAACAGGCCTTCCATGCCGAAGGTACGTGCCTCGTCCACCAGGATGGGCACGACGCGCGGACCGATTTCCTTGTCGCGCAGCAGCTGCGTGAGGAAGCGCACATAGGCCTGGGTGGTCGAGATCTCACGGCCTTCGGGCGTGGGTTCGAGGATGGCCTTGAAGGTATCCAGCGCAGGCGCCGTGAATTGCTCGCTGGCCTTCACGCGGCGGTGCGGCAGGTAGCCGCCCAGCGCCTTGCGGCGCTCGTGCAGGTAGCGCATTTCCGGGGTGTCGTCGGCCGGCTTGTAGAAAGGCAGGTCGGCGATCTGGCTGTCGGGAATGGGAATGTTGAAACGGTCGCGGAAGGCCTTGATGTCCTCGTCGCCCAGCTTCTTGGTCTGGTGAACGGTGTTCTTGCCTTCACCGATCTTGCCCATGCCGAAGCCCTTGACGGTCTTGACCAGCAGCACGGTGGGCTGGCCCTTGTGCGAATTGGCAGCGTGGAAGGCAGCGTAGACCTTCTGCGAATCGTGGCCGCCGCGGCGCAGGTTCCAGATCTCGTCGTCGCTCATGTGCTCGACCATCTTCAGCGCGCGCGGATCGCGGCCGAAGAAGTTCTTGCGCACGTAGGCGCCGTCATTGGCCTTGAACGACTGGTAGTCGCCGTCGTTGCACTCGGCCATGATCTTCTTGAGCACGCCGTCCTTGTCCTTGGCCAGCAGCTCGTCCCAGCCCTTGCCCCACAGCAGCTTGATGACGTTCCAGCCGGAGCCGCGGAACTCGCCTTCGAGTTCCTGGATGATCTTGCCGTTGCCGCGCACCGGGCCGTCCAGGCGCTGCAGGTTGCAGTTGATCACGAAGATCAGATTGTCCAGCTTTTCGCGCGCGGCCAGCGAGATCGCGCCCAGCGACTCGACCTCGTCCATTTCGCCGTCGCCGCAGAAAACCCAGACCTTGCGGCTTTCGGTGTCGGCAATGCCACGGGCATGCAGGTACTTGAGGAAGCGCGCCTGGTAGATGGCCATCAGCGGGCCCAGGCCCATGGACACCGTGGGGAACTGCCAGAACTCGGGCATCAGCTTGGGGTGCGGGTAGCTGGACAGGCCCTTGCCGTCCACTTCCTGGCGGAAGTTCAGCAGTTGCTCTTCGGAAATGCGGCCTTCCAGGTAGGCGCGGGCATAGATGCCGGGCGAGACGTGGCCCTGGATGTACAGGCAGTCGCCGCCGTGGTTCTCGTTTTCGGCGTGCCAGAAATGGTTGAAGCCGGCCGCGAACATGTTGGCCAGCGAAGCGAAGGAGCCGATGTGGCCGCCCAGGTCACCGCCTTCGGGCGGGTGCAGGCGGTTGGCCTTGACCACCATGGCCATGGCATTCCAGCGCATGTAGGCGCGCAGACGGCCTTCGATTTCCAGGTTGCCGGGACAGCGGGCTTCCTGCGAGGTCTCGATGGTGTTCACATAGCCGGTGTTGGCCGAGAAAGGCATGTCCACGCTGTTCTGGCGTGCGTGTTCGAGCAGGTCCTCGATCAGCTTGTGCGCGTATTCGGCGCCTTCACGGTCGATGACGGCCGACAGGGCGTCCATCCATTCGCGCGATTCTTGTTGGTCCAGGCCGGCGGGAACGCCTGCATTGCCTTGCGGGTCAGTCTGAGCTGTCATGGGAATGTCTCCTTGCAGAAGGTAGCGTCTTGGGGTCGAACCAGTGAGCGGCGCAGCGCGCCAACGCAGGCGGGTAGTTCACCACGCCTTGCGCGGCACAGACCCTGTCTGGCGAACTTGAAAATACCGATTCACTGCCTCAATGCTCGGCGAGTGTCGCATACTTTTTTCGAATTTCAAATGGTGCTTTTTGATTTCATAATTTGAAATTTTGCTGCAAACGCACATACAGTGAAGACCCCAAAGAACGTCGCCGAAGCGCCTCGGCGGCGACTCCAATACTCCTTAAAAACAGTCAGACTCTCCCCTACACTGGGCGCATGCAATCCTCCCCTTCCGAGCACGGCACGCACAGCCCTGCCCCCATGGCAGGCGTGGCCGCGCCAGTGCGCTGGTGGCGCAGCTGGTGGCGCAGTCTTTCTCCCACGCGCCAGGACCGCTTCGCGGCGCTCGCCCCCCTCGCGGCCGTACTGATGTTCATGGCGGCCATCGTGGCCTCCTTCTGGTACCTGCGCATGGAGGAGATCGACCGCGAGAAGGAAGCGCTGCACCGCGACGTGGAATATGCCCAGCAACGCGTGCGCCTGCGCCTGCTGGAGCGCCAGGAGCAACTGATGCGCATGGCGCGCGACATCGGCAACCACGACCTGGGCGAGTCCGACTTCGCCAGCCGCGCCGAAGCACTCATCAGCCAATACCCCGAACTGCAGTCCATCACCTGGATCGATGCACAGCGGCGCATCCTGGCCAGCCAGTCCGCCCCCACAGTGAGCAGCGAGCAGCTGCGCATCCCGCGTGAAGTGCTGCGCGCCGGAGACGCGCTGGAGGCCTACCAGCTCGCGCGCGAGATGCAGCAACCCATCTACGTGCAGGGACTTGCCCACAAGGGGGAAGCCGCGCCGCTGCTGCAACTGCATGTGCCGCTGGCACAGGACGGCCGCTACATCGGCGAGCTGCTGGGCGAGTACTCCATCGACAGCCTGCTGCGCTATGGAACGCCCACCGAAATCATGGCCCGCTACGCCATGACCATGCTCGACAGCCGGGGCCAGGTGCTGGCAGGCACGCCGCTGACACCGCGCAAGCAGACCGCCACCGAACTGCTGCGCTGGCGCACCGTTGCCAACGAGGACGAGGCACCCGTCGCCCCCGTCGGCAACAGCCTGGTGCTGCGTGCCCAGGCCTATCGCACCTCGCTGGGCGTGGTCGGCAGCGGCCTGTTCTGGCTGGTGGGCACGCTCAGTGCGATGACGGCCTGGCTGCTGCTGGCCACCTGGCGCCACACGCGCCGCCGCCAGCGCGCCCAAGAGGCCCTGGTCGCGGAAACCAACTTCCGCCGCGCCATGGAAAACTCCGTGCTCACCGGCATGCGCGCGCTGGACCTGCAAGGCCGCATCACCTATGTGAATGCCGCCTTCTGCCAGATGACGGGCTGGAGCGAATCAGAGCTGGTCGGCCAGATGCCGCCCTACTCCTACTGGCCCGACAACGACTACGACAACCTGCACTCCAAGCTGCGCGAAGAGCTTTCGGGCAAGACCATCGTCGGGGGCTTTCAGGTGCGCGTGCAGCGCAAGAACGGCACGCAGTTCGATGCGCGCCTGTATGTCTCGCCGCTGATCGACGCCCATGGCCAGCACACGGGCTGGATGTCGTCCATGACCGACATCACCGAGCCCAACCGCATCCGCGAGCAACTGTCTGCCTCCTACGAGCGCTTCACCATCGTGCTGGAGGCGCTGGACGCCTCGGTGTCCGTCGCCCCGCTGGGCAGCGCGGAGCTGCTGTTCGCCAACAAGCTGTACCGGCAATGGTTTGGCTCACAGACCGATGGCCACCTGCAGCTCGTCGCCCAGGCCGGCGTGCTGCCCGTGCGCTCGCAGCCGCAAGGCATGGACGACGAGGACGGCCTCATGGGCCTGCCCACCGACTCGCTGACCAGCGCACGCAGCGAAAACGCCGAGATCTACCTGCCCGAACTGGGCAAGTGGCTGGAAGTGCGATCGCGCTATCTGAGCTGGGTGGACGGCCGCCTGGCCCAGATGGTGATCGCCACCGACATCACGCCGCGCCGCCTGGCCGAGGAGCAGGCCGATCGCCAGGCCGAGCACGCCCAGTCCGTCAGCCGCCTGATCACCATGGGCGAGATGGCCTCCAGCGTCGCCCATGAGCTCAACCAGCCGCTGACCGCCATCAGCAATTACTGCAGCGGCATGCTCACCCGACTTGAAAAGGGCACGCTGACCGAAGAGCAGATGAAGTTCGCGCTGGAGAAAACCGCCCACCAGGCGCAGCGCGCGGGGCAGATCATTTTGCGCATACGCTCCTTCGTCAAGCGCAGCGAGCCCAACCGCACCCTGGCCCAGGTCACCGACATGGTCAGCGAGGCCGTGGAGCTGGCCGGGATCGAGCTGCGCCGCCGCAATGTGCAGCTGACCTACCACGTGGCCGAGCGCATGCCGGCCATCATGGCCGACACCATCCTCATCGAGCAGGTGCTGGTCAACCTCATGAAGAACGGCGCCGAATCCATCGAGCAGTCGGGCCGCCCCAGCCACCAGCGCAATGTGGAGCTGCGCGTGGTGCCGCGCACCATCGAGGACCAGCGCGTCATCGAATTCAACGTGCAGGACACCGGCAAGGGCCTGCCGCCCGAGGTGCTGGAACGCCTCTTCGAGGCCTTCTTCACCACCAAGAGCGAAGGCATGGGCATGGGGCTGAATCTGTGCCGCAGCATTGTCGAGTCCCACCAGGGTCGGATGCGTGCCGAGAACCTCTACAATGGTTCCGAGGTTGTCGGCTGCCGGTTTTCATTCTGGCTGCCGCTGGCCCCGCCGGGCGACGCGACAACGCCGGCAGCGACCATTGAACCCACAACAAGGACGATTGCATGAGCTTGATCCCGAAAAAAGGCACTGTGTACGTAGTTGATGACGACGAAGCGGTTCGTGATTCGTTGCAATGGTTGTTGGAGGGCAAGGACTATCGTGTGCGCTGCTTCGACTCGGCCGAGACCTTCCTCTCGCGCTACGACCCACGCGAGATTGCCTGCCTCATCGTCGACATCCGCATGGGCGGCATGACGGGCCTGGAACTGCAGGACCGCCTGATCGAACGCAAGTCCCCCCTTCCCATCGTCTTCATCACCGGCCACGGCGACGTGCCCATGGCGGTGAACACCATGAAGAAGGGCGCACTGGACTTCATCCAGAAGCCGTTCAACGAAGAGGAACTGCTGAACCTGGTCGAGCGCATGCTGGACCATGCCCGCGAAGCCTTTGCCGGCCACCAGCAGGCCGCCAGCCGCGACGCGCTGCTGGCCAAGCTGACCAGCCGTGAAGCCCAGGTGCTGGAGCGCATCGTCGCCGGCCGGCTGAACAAGCAGATCGCCGATGATCTTGGCATCAGCATCAAGACGGTGGAGGCGCACCGCGCCAACATCATGGAAAAGCTCAACGCCAACACCGTGGCCGATCTGCTCAAGATCGCCCTGGGCCAGGGCCAGACCGCTGCAGCGGCCAAGGCAGCCGTCGCCGGATAAGCCAAGACACCACCGCTTTTTTTCAAAGAGCTGCTAGCGCTTGATCAACAAGCCCTAGCAGCATTTTTATTGGTATTCACTGCAATGACAGCCCAACTCATCGACGGCAACGCCCTCTCCCGCCAACTGCGTGCCGAAGTCGCCCAGCGCGCCACCGCCCTGAAGGCCCGCGGCACCACGCCCGGCCTGGCCGTGGTCCTGGTCGGCGACAACCCTGCCTCCCAGGTCTATGTGCGCAACAAGGTCAAGGCCTGCGAGGACGCGGGCTTTCATTCGGTGCTGGAGAAGTACGATGCCTCGATGACCGAGGCCGAACTGCTGGCCCGCGTCGAGGCGCTGAACAACGACCCCAGCATCCACGGCATCCTGGTCCAGCTGCCGCTGCCCGCACACATCGACGACCACAAGGTCATCGAGACCATCTCGCCGCTCAAGGACGTGGATGGCTTTCACGTGGCAAGTGCAGGCGCGCTGATGGTGGGTGAAGTCGGCTTCAAGGCCTGCACTCCCTACGGCTGCATGAAGATGCTGGAATCCATCGGCATGACGGACCTGCGCGGCAAGCACGCCGTGGTCATCGGCCGCTCCAACATCGTCGGCAAGCCCATGGCCATGATGCTGCTGGCCGCCAATGCCACCGTGACCATCTGCCACAGCGGCACGGCCGATCTCGCCGCAATGACGCGCCAGGCCGACATCGTGGTCGCCGCCGTGGGCAAGCGCAATGTGCTGACTGCAGACATGTGCAAGCCTGGCGCCGTGGTCATCGACGTGGGCATGAATCGCAACGACGAAGGCAAGCTCTGCGGCGACGTGGACTTTGACGGCGTCAAGGAAGTGGCCGGCTTCATCACGCCCGTACCCGGCGGTGTCGGCCCCATGACGATTACCATGCTGCTGGTCAACACCATGGAGGCGGCCGAGCGCGCCGCCGGCTGACCAGGAGCTGACAAGCATCGGGCGTCTCCCTGGAGAGCCGCTTGATTTCAATGCACCCGACGGCATCTGACACGCATGAGCAATCCCCTCCTCGAATCCTCCGACCTGCCCCTGTTCGATCGCATACGCCCTGCCGATGTCGGCCCGGCCATCGATATCCTGCTGACCGGGGCCGCAGAGGCCCTGGAGACCGTCACGGCACCCGACTTTCCGGCGCGCTGGGATTCGATCTCGGCCGTGCTCGATGTCGCCACCGAGAAGCTGGGAACGGCCTGGGGCGCCGTCAGCCACCTCAACAGCGTGGCCGATACGCCCGAGCTGCGCGCCGCCTACAACGAGTCCCTGCCCAAGGTCACCGAATTCTGGACGCGTCTGGGTGCCGACGAGCGCCTCTACGCCAAGTACAAGGCCATTGACCCCGCCACGCTCAATGTCGAGCAGCGTGCGGCCTGGGACCATGCCATGCGCAACTTCGTGCTCTCCGGCGCCGAGCTGCGGGGCGAGGACAAGCTGCGCTTTGCCAAGATCCAGGAACGCTCGGCCGAACTGACGCAGAAGTTCAGCGAGAACGCGCTCGACGCCACCGATGCATTCGCCTACTACGCCACGGCCGAAGAGCTGGACGGCGTGCCGCAGGATGTGCGCCAGGCAGCCCGCTCCGCCGCCGAGGCCGAAGGCAAGCAAGGCTTCAAGCTCACGCTGAAGATGCCCTGCTATCTGCCCGTGATGCAGTTCGCGGCCAGCAGTGCGCTGCGCGAGAAGCTCTATCGCGCCTATGTGACACGCGCCTCCGACCAGGCCGAGGGCGATGCTATCCGCTTCGACAACACGGCCAACATCTCGGAGATCCTGGCCCTGCGCAAGGAAGAGGCGCAGTTGCTGGGTTACCGCAATTTCGGCGAGATTTCGCTGGTTCCCAAGATGGCGCATTCGCCACAGCAGGTGATCGACTTTCTGCGCGATCTCGCGCACCGGGCCCGCCCCTATGCCGAGAAGGATGTCGCCGACCTGCGCGCCTTCGCACGCGATGAACTGGGCCTGGCCGATCCCCAGCCCTGGGACTGGGCCTATGTCTCCGAAAAGCTCAAGGAGGCACGCTATGCCTTCAGCGAGCAGGAGGTCAAGCAGTACTTCCCTGCGCCCAAGGTGCTGGCCGGCCTGTTCAAGATCGTCGAGACGCTGTTCGACGTGGCCATCCGCCGCGACGCGGCGCCGGTCTGGAATCCCGCCGTCGAGTTCTACCGCATCGAGCGCAGCACGCCGCAAGGCCCTGAGCTGGTCGGCCAGTTCTACCTGGACCAGCCGGCGCGATCGGGCAAGCGTGGCGGAGCCTGGATGGACGATGTGCGTACCCGCTGGCTGCGCCCCGACAACCACAGGCTGCAGACGCCGGTCGCTCACCTGGTCTGCAACTTTGCCAGCGGCGTCGATGGCAAGCCTGCGCTGCTCACGCACGATGACGTGATCACGCTGTTCCATGAAACCGGCCACGGCCTGCACCACATGCTGACCCAGGTCAACGAGCGCGACGTCTCAGGCATCGCGGGCGTGGAATGGGATGCCGTGGAGCTGCCAAGCCAGTTCATGGAGAACTTCTGCTGGGAATGGGAAGTGCTCAAGCACATGACCGCCCACGTGGACAGCGGCGAGCCGCTGCCGCGCGCCCTGTACGACAAGATGATCGCGGCCAAGAACTTCCAGTCGGGCATGCAGACGCTGCGCCAGATCGAGTTCTCGCTGTTCGACATGCTGCTGCATACCGAGCACGATCCGAAGGCAGACATCATGCCGCTGCTGGCCCGCGTGCGCGCCGAGGTGGCCGTGCTGCCGTCGACTCCTTACAGCCGCTCGGCCCACACCTTCAGCCACATCTTTGCAGGCGGCTATGCAGCCGGCTACTACAGCTACAAGTGGGCTGAAGTCCTCTCGGCAGATGCCTATGCGGCCTTCGAGGAAACCATGCTGGCCGATGGAACCCCCAATCCCGAGACAGGCCGCCGCTACCGTGAGGCGATTCTGGAGGCCGGGGGGGCCCGCCCGGCCATGGAGTCGTTCAAGGCCTTCCGTGGCCGCGAACCCCAGCTGGATGCGCTGTTGCGCCACCAGGGCATGGCCCAGGCCTGAGAGCCCGGCCCCAGGTCTGCAGCGCCCCGACGGGGCGCTTTTTCCTGGCCCGGCCACCCCATCGGATGCGCGCAGCCACATCCTGTGGCTCCAGAAGATGGCCCAGGATGAATGGCACGCTATGCTTGCAGGCACTCCTGTGCGGGCATCCATCCGACGAGTGGTGGCCCCCGGCACGAAACCCTTCTTCCGAAACTGAGATCGTCCATGCAGTCTTCTCCCAGCCTTGGCCGCGGCGCCCTGCGCCACCTGATGCCATGCCTCGCCCTCGTCTGCCTTGCCGCCGCACTGCCGGCCGGTGCGCAGCAGGTGTACCGCATCGTCGGCCCCGATGGAAAAGTCACTTTCTCGGACCGCCCGGCCCAAAGCGCCCAGCAGCAGGCAGCGCCTGCCGCCCCGTCAGTCGCGGGCACCGCTGACAGCAATGCCAACCTGCCCTATGCGCTGCGCCAGATCGCAGGCCGCTTTCCGGTGACGCTGTACACCTCATCCGACTGCGCGCCCTGCGACAGCGCGCGCCAGTTGCTCCAATCCAGAGGCATTCCCTATGCCGAACGCCTGGTGCAGACCGAGGCGGACGCCGCTGCCCTGCAAAAGCTCAGCGGCCAGAACAGCCTGCCGTTTGCCACCGTTGGCAAGCAGTTCCTGAGCGGCTTCTCGTCCAGCGAATGGACCCAATACCTGGATGCCGCAGGCTATCCTGCGACCTCGCAACTGCCTGCCCAGTACAAGCGGCCATCGGCACAGCCATTGACCCCGCCTACGCCCGCTGCATCGGCGGCGGCATCGGCGCCCGCAGCAGCACCCGCCGCTGCCGAGGACCCGGGCAGCCGGCGCCCCCCCATGCCCGCCCCAACGCCTGGTGCACGCACCAACGACAACCCCGCAGGCCTGAGCTTCTAGGCAAGCGCCTGCCGCAATCAGGAGCCCGACAGTGGATTCCATGCTGTCCGATGTGGTCTGGACCATGGCAAGGCTTGCCACGCTTGTCGGCCTGCCCGCGCTCATCGCGTGGACCCTGGTTGCAAGACCTTCATGGCGCGAGCCTTTCAGGCTGGCCAGCCTGGCGCTGGTGCCCTGCCTGATCACGCTGTGGTTCATGCATGACGGAGGCCTGGGCAATGGCCTCAACCGTCTGGCCTACTACATGGCGACGGCTGCGTTCCTTGCCATCTACACGGGGCTGGCGGCCATCGCCCTGCTCATGCAGCGCCACAAAAAACAGCGCGCGCAAGCTTCGTTGCGCGCGCTGTGCCTGGGTGCATTGGCCCTGCTCGCGTGGATCACAGGCGCCGTGGCGTTCGAGAGCCTCGGCTAGCCGAGGCCGGAGGGCCTTCGCTCAATAGTTGAGCGTCTGCACGCCCTCGGGCGTGCCCAGCAGGCAGACCGATGCCTTCTGGTGCGCAAACACTCCCACGGTCACCACGCCAGGCCATTGGTTGACGTCGGACTCGAAGGCCAGCGGCTCGGCGATTTTCAGGCCACGCACATCAAGAATGTGCTGGCCGTTGTCCGTCACCAGGGGCGCGCCGTCCTTCATGCGGATCTCGGCGCGACCACCCATGGCCTTGAAGCGGTTCGCAATCTGGGCAGCGGCCATGGGAATCACCTCCACAGGCAGCGGAAAGTCTCCGAGTACCTCGACGCGCTTGGAGGCATCGGCAATGCAGACAAAGCGCTCGGCCAGCGCAGCGACGATCTTCTCGCGCGTCAGCGCGGCGCCGCCGCCCTTGACCATGTAGCCGCGGCCGTCGATCTCGTCGGCTCCGTCGATGTAGACCGACAGGCTGGCGACTTCGTTGGCATCCAGCACCTTGATGCCCAGCGCCTTCAGGCGCTCGGTGCTGGCCACGGAACTGGACACGGCGCCCGGGATCTGGTCCTTGATGGTGGCCAGTGCATCGATGAACTTGTTGACCGTGGAGCCGGTGCCAACGCCGACGATTTCGCCGGGCATCACATAGGCCAGAGCGGCTTGCCCGACCAGGGCTTTGAGTTCATCTTGGGAAAAAGAGGCAGCAGATGTCGTCATGAGGGAAAATCCAGGTAATCCTTTGATTATCCCCATGTCTCTGATCCCCTACGCCCTGACCCGTCCCTTTCTCTTCGGCATGGACCCCGAATCCGCCCACGATCTCACGATGAACCTGATGGCAAAGGGGCAGAACACGCTCCTGCAGCAGGCGTGGGCACAGCCCATGGTGAGTGACCCCGTCGAGCTTGCCGGCCTCAAGTTCCCCAACCGCGTGGGCATGGCAGCGGGTCTGGACAAGAACGCGCGCTGCATCGACGCGCTGGCCGCCATGGGATTCGGCTTCGTCGAGGTGGGCACCGTGACACCCCGCCCGCAGCCGGGCAACCCCAAGCCGCGCATGTTCCGCATTCCCGAACGCAATGCGCTGATCAACCGCCTGGGCTTCAACAACGAAGGCCTGGATGCCTTCCTGAGCAACGTCAAGCGCTCGCAGGCCCGCGCCCAGGGCAAACCCATGCTGCTGGGGCTGAACATCGGCAAGAACGCCACCACTCCCATCGAAGATGCCACCAGCGACTATCTCAAGGCGCTGGACGGCGTGTACCCGCATGCCGACTACGTGACGGTGAACATCAGCTCGCCCAACACCAAGAACCTGCGCGCCCTGCAAAGCGACGAAGCGCTGGACGCCCTGCTGGGTGCGATTGCCGAGCGCCGCGAGCAACTGGCCACGCAGCATGGCAAGCGGGTGCCGGCGTTCGTGAAGATCGCACCCGACCTGGATGAAGAGCAGGTCGGCGTCATCGCCGCCACACTGCAGCGCCATGGCATGGATGGTGTGATCGCCACCAACACCACGATCAGCCGGGAAGCCGTCAAGGGCCTGCCTCACGCGCAGGAAACGGGGGGCCTGTCCGGTGCGCCGGTGCTGGAGGCCAGCAACCAGGTCATCCGCCAGCTGCGTTCCGCCCTGGGCAGTCGCTACCCCATCATCGGCGTGGGTGGCATTCTCAGCGGCGAAGATGCCGTCAGCAAAATCCGCGCAGGCGCCGACGTGGTCCAGATCTACAGCGGCCTGATCTACCGAGGCCCTGCCCTGGTGCCCGAGACCGCACGCGCCATAGCCCAGCTGCGTTGAGGCGCGTGCCAGACAGGTGGCTGCCTGACCGTTTCGAGCCAAGGCAGCTGAGTCAAGACACCACATAGCCAGTGCTGGCGCACTGAACGCAGAACGCGAAAACGCCCGGCATGCCGGGCGTTTTCTTTGGGAGAGAAGCAGGCTTCTCGGCCCTCAACCCCTGCGCTGCTGCCAGCGCAGGATCAAGGGCATGACGGTGGTGCCGAATCGCAGCAGCTTGCGCGGGCCCACCATCAGTGCGGCACCGGCCGCCACGGCCACGGCCACGGGATGCAGACGCGCAAAGGTGATGGCACGCTCCACCAGCGGTGCATCGGGCTGCACATGGGTGGCAGAGCGGCTCAATGCCCGGGCCTGGGCCACGGCCGCAGAGCGCGCCTTGAGGCGCTCGCGCTGCTGGGCAATGCGTTGCATCACCTGCTGCTGCTCAACGGTGGATGTGGCCCAGAGCTCCGCATTCAGCCCCGTGGGCGCGGGCGGCGTGACAGCGTTGCGGGACGGGGAAGCGTTGGAAGCATCGACCATGGCTACAGCCTCTTCTTCAGCGCCTGCCAGTCCTGGCTCAGCTCGTTGCGGGTAAGGATGAAGGGGCGGGCCAGGCGGCGCACGGCAGCCAGCAATTGCCACAGGGCAATGGCCCAGACCGCCAGCCAGCCACCGCCCACCAGCCAGCCCACCAGCACGCGGTGCTCGGTGTCCCAGAACTGCACGAGCAAGGCCACCGACAGCGTGAGCATGACCACGACGCTGAGTCCAGCAAGCGCAATCAGCAGCACGACCACCGTCTGCATGCTGCGCTTGTGCTCGGCCCATTCAAGCCGCGCGAGGTCCGTGCGGTCTTCTGCGGCAATGGCCAGCTCGATCACGGAAGCGCGCCAGCGCGCCACCCAGGCATCCAAACCCAGAAGGGAAATCCAATTCACAGGCATCCTTTTCTGGTCAGGCATGCCGCTGATCAGCGACGACCCAGCAGGAAGCCCAGCAAGGCGCCCATGGCAAGGGCAGCGCCTGCGACGCGCCACGGCTCATCGTGGGCGTAGCGATCGGCAGCGTAGGCGGCATCCTTGGCCTGGCGGGCCGCTTCCTGCGCCGCACGCACCGCGGACTCACGCACATTGGACATGCCATCATCGATACGCTGGCGCAGCATATGGATTTCCGGCACGGCATCCAGCTCCTTGGCAGACAGCAGACCACGCAGGTCGCCGACCAGTTTTTCAAGATCGGCTTGTGCGGTGGAGACGGTGTCAGTGATCGATTTCGTCATGATGAGCCTTTCTATTGAGGTGAAAACAAATACAGCGGGGAGCAGGCAATCATGTCGCCCGATACCTGTCACGCAACATGGGCAAGGCCCTTGTTACATGCAAGCATCTTATCCAATTGTTCCGGGGCTTCCGGGAAGCGAGAGGGCCTGAGCCTTGTCAGACAAGGCCTGCCGTGGCCGTGTGTCGTGAACCGGCAGATCCTCAGGCCAGCAATTGCGCCACGTGCGCGCCAATGGCCAGGCAGCTGGTCAATCCCGGTGACTCGATGCCCAGCAGTTGCACCACGCCCGCAACGCCGTGGGTCTGAGGCCCCTGAATCACGAAGTCTGCGGCGGCCTCGCCGGGGCCGCTGATCTTGGGGCGGATGCCGGCGTAGCCGGGCACCAGCGCGCCATCGGCCAGACCCGGCCAATACCGGCGGATCTCTGCGTAGAAGGCGTTGGCGCGCACGGGATCGACCTGCAGGTCACCTGGGCTCTCGACCCACTGCACATCGGGGCCGAACTTGGCCTGGCCACCCATGTCCAGCGTGAGATGCACGCCCAGGCCCGCCGCCTCGGGCACGGGATAGATCAGGCGCGAGAACGGTGCCCGCCCGGACAGCGTGAAGTAGTTGCCCTTGGCATAGAAGGCCTGCGGAACAAACTGCTGCGGAAACCCCTGCAAACGGGCCGCCAGCAATGGCGCATGAAGACCTGCCGCATTGACCAGGGTGCGGGCCGTCAGTTCCGTCCCATCGGCCGTGCGCAGCCACACGCCGCCTGGATGGATGGCTGCCTCCTGCACCTCGGCATGGCAGACCACCATGCCGCCTGCGTTTTCGAGATCGCCCTGCAAGGCCAGCATCAGTGCGTGGCTGTCGATGATGCCGGTGCTGGGGGAGTGCAGTGCCGCCGCACAGTGCAGCGCGGGCTCCATGGCACGTGCCTCGGCGCCTTCAAGCCAGCGCAGGTCGTGGACACCATTGGCTTCGGCCTTGCGTGCAATGGCCTGGAGCTGGCCGCGCTGCGCCTCATCCGTTGCCACGATGAGCTTGCCGCAGCGCTGATGGGCAATGCCACGTTCACCGCAGTAGGCGTATAGACGCTGCCGGCCTTCGACGCACAAACGGGCTTTCAACGAACCTTCGGGATAGTAGATGCCGGCATGGATGACCTCGCTGTTGCGCGAGCTGGTGCCCGTGCCAATGGCTTCAGCCGCCTCCAGCACCATGACCTCCCTGCCCTGCAACGCCAGCGCCCTGGCCACCGCCAGCCCCACCACGCCCGCACCCACCACCACGCAATCGACCTGTTCGCTCATCTTGTCTGCCCTTTCGCCGTCCAGCAGCCGATTATCAGACGGCGTCAGACACGAATGCGCCACAGATCATCTGGACGCATTGGAATTTCCAGGGCCTGAAAACCATGCACCGAGCGGAAATGAAAAAGCCCTCCTGAACAGATTTCAGGAGGGCTTGATTGGTGGGTGATACATGGATCGAACATGTGACCCCTGCCGTGTGAAGGCAGTGCTCTACCGCTGAGCTAATCACCCGCGAAGCTGGCTGCTAGGCCAACCTCTTTGGAAAAAATGGTGGGTGATACATGGATCGAACATGTGACCCCTGCCGTGTGAAGGCAGTGCTCTACCGCTGAGCTAATCACCCGCGAAGCTGGCTGCTAGGCCAACCTCTTTGGAAAAAATGGTGGGTGATACATGGATCGAACATGTGACCCCTGCCGTGTGAAGGCAGTGCTCTACCGCTGAGCTAATCACCCGCGAAGCTGGCTGCTAGGCCAACCTCTTTGGAAAAAATGGTGGGTGATACATGGATCGAACATGTGACCCCTGCCGTGTGAAGGCAGTGCTCTACCGCTGAGCTAATCACCCATATGTCGTTACTGCGACAAGACTTAGATTATGTCATAACTTCTAGGACTGATTTTCGAAGCCGCGCCAAATTGTCTTGCCGCCGCTCGATTTGTCCATCTGCACCATCACATCCTCGTGTGCGGCCAGCTCCTGATCATTGGCGTGCACCACGCGCAGCTTGAAGCTGGCCAGATCCACCTGCGCCACGACCAGCCCACCCTCGGACTGGACAGGCTCTTCCGCCATCAACAGGGCCTCCTGGCCCCGCGTGAGGTTGATGTAGACATCGGCCAGCAGCTCCGCATCCAGCAAGGCGCCGTGCAGCGTGCGCCCGGAGTTGTCCACCTCCAGGCGATCGCACAGCGAATCGAGCGAGTTGCGCTTGCCAGGGAACATCTCCTTGGCCATGACCAGGGTGTCGATGACCCCGCTCACGCACTGGCGTATCGGCGGGCGGTTGGCGAGCTCCAGCTCCTTGTTCAGGAACCCCAGGTCAAAGGGCGCGTTGTGGATGATGAGCTCGGCGCCCTGCAGGTACTCCCAGATCTCCTCGACCTTGTGCTCGAAGCGCGGCTTGTCCTTGAGGAATTCGGTGGTGATGCCGTGCACGCGCAGCGCGTCCGGATGGCTGTCGCGCCCCGCATTGAAATACAGATGCAGGTTGTTGCCGGTCAGCTTGCGGTTGACCATCTCCACGCAGCCCAGCTCGATGAGCCGGTCGCCGTTGTCGGCTGACAGGCCAGTGGTTTCAGTGTCGAGAATGATTTGACGCGACATGCGCTGGCCCTCAGTGGTTTTCCTTGGCGTGATTGAGCGAGTACTTGGGAATCTCGATGGTCACGTCCTCGCGTGCCAGGATGGCCTGGCAGGACAGGCGGGACTGCGGCTGCAGACCCCAGGCGCGGTCCAGCAGGTCTTCTTCCTCTTCCTCGGCCTCGTTCAGCGAGTTGTAGCCCGCCTTGACCACCACATGGCAGGTGGTGCATGCGCAGCTCATGTCGCAGGCATGTTCGATCTTGATGTTGTTGTCCAGCAAGGCCTCGCAGATCGAGGTTCCGGCGGGCGCCTCGATTTCGGCACCCTGGGGACAGTATTCGGCGTGGGGGAGTATTTTGATAACGGGCATGACGGATCTGCTGTCGGATCAGAAATCAGGAAAGGGATTGCACGCTCTTGCCGGCCAGGGCCTGCTGGATGCTGCGGTTCATGCGCTCGGCGGCGAAGGACTCCGTGCCCTTGGCCAGCGCTTGTGTCGCGGCCTCGATGACGGCGGCATCCTCGGAGCCCACGCTGGCGCGCAGGGCGTCGATCAGCGCATCGATGGCTGCGCGCTGGTCCGCGGCGAGCACATCGCCATCGGCCTGCAGAGCGCTTTCGGTGGCCATCAGCATGCGATCTGCGTCGACACGCGCCTCCACCAGTGCGCGGGCCTGCATGTCCTGCTGGGCCGTGGCAAAGCCGTCCTGCAGCATGCGGGCAACCTCGTCGTCCGACAGGCCGTACGACGGCTTGACATGGATATGGGCCTCGACGCCGCTGGTCTGCTCCTTGGCGCCTACCGACAGCAGGCCATCGGCATCCACGGTGAAGGTCACACGGATGCGGGCTGCGCCGGCCGCCATGGGCGGGATGCCGCGCAGCTCGAAACGCGCCAGGCTGCGGCAGTCCGCCACCAGGTCGCGCTCGCCCTGCACCACATGGACGGCCAGGGCCGTCTGACCATCCTTGTAGGTGGTGAAGTCCTGGGCACGGGCTGTGGGAATGGTCTCGTTGCGGCTGATGATCCGCTCGACAAGGCCGCCCATGGTCTCCACGCCCAGGGACAGAGGAATCACGTCGAGCAGCAGCATGTCGCCGCTGGAGCTGTTGCCAGCGAGCTGGTTGGCCTGGATGGCGGCCCCCAGCGCGACGACTTCGTCGGGGTTGAGATTGATGAGAGGATCGCGGCCAAAGAACTCGGCCACGGCCTCGCGCACCTGGGGCATGCGGGTGGAACCGCCGACCAGCACCACGCCCTGCACTTCGTCGCGCGCCAGCCCTGCGTCCTTGAGCGCGCGGCGCACGGCCGCCAGCGAACGTGCCGTCAGATGGGCCGTGCTCGCATCGAAATCGCTGCGCTTTACATCGAAATGCACAGCGCCGGTAGACAGCTCGGCCGTGAGCGTTGCGACCTGTGCATCCGTCAATGCCTGCTTGCAAAGGCGTGCCGCCATGCGCCAGCGGGCCTTGTCCTCGGCCGTCTGGGGAACCACGCCGGTCTGCTGGGCCACCCACTCGGCCAAAGCCGCATCGTAGTCGTCACCCCCCAGGGCCGAATCGCCGCCAGTGGAGACGACTTCGAACACACCCTGGGACAGACGCAGGATAGAAATATCGAAAGTGCCGCCACCCAGGTCGTAGACGGCGTAGACGCCTTCGGAGCCGTTGTCCAGGCCGTAGGCAATGGCTGCAGCCGTGGGCTCGTTGATCAAGCGCAGCAGGTTGATGCCGGCGAGCTTTGCCGCATCCTTGGTGGCCTGGCGTTGTGCATCGTCAAAGTAGGCGGGCACGGTGATGACGGCGCCATGGATGTCGTCATTGAAGGTGTCTTCGGCACGGAAACGCAGAGTGGCCAGGATCTCGGCACTGACCTCCACGGCTGTCTTGGTGCCATCGACGGTCTCGATCCCGATCACGCCACGGCCGGCCTCCTGCTCCGCAAAGCGGTAAGGCAGCTTTTCCGGCGAATCGATGTCAGCCAGCGTGCGGCCCATGAAGCGCTTGGCCGAGGCAATGGTGTTGCCCGCATCGGTAGACAGTGCAGCCTGGGCGGCGTGGCCGATCTCTCGGCGGCCCTGGGGCAGATAGCGCACGACAGAAGGCAGCAGCACTCGGCCCTGGTCATCCGGCAGGCATTCGGCCACGCCATTGCGGACAGCGGCGACCAGCGAATGCGTGGTGCCCAGGTCGATGCCCACGGCAATGCGCCGCTGGTGGGGATCGGGGGACTGACCGGGTTCGGAAATCTGCAAAAGCGCCATGAAAATACTCGGGGAAATTGCAGGTCCGGGCCGGCCGGCCTGCCTTGTGAATGAGGGTCTCTCGTGGGAGGTGCGGATCGCGGGTTATTGTCCCAGTTGATCGCGGCGACGCTCTATGTCCTGCGCAAATCGCGCAACAAACATGAGGGCTCTGACCTGCTGCACAGCCGCCTGCGCATCGTGCAGCTCATCCAGCTGACGACCGCATTCAGCCAGCATGTTCTTTCTCGCCTGCAGCACCTCGTCGTCCAGCGCATCCAGGGCGGCCTCGTCCTGCGCCTCTTCCAACGCCTCGCGCCACTCCATTTGCTGCATCAGAAAGGCGGTGGGCATGGACGTGTTGTCCTCGGCACGCACGGGTGCACCCTGCAATTCGCAGAGATACGCTGCGCGCCTGAGTGGTTCTTTCAACCGCTGGTAGGCCTCGTTGATGCGCACCGACCATTGCATGGCCACGCGCTGCGCGGCGGCTCCCTGCGAAGCAAAGCGGTCAGGGTGGGCCTCGCGCTGCAACTCCTTCCAGCGCGCGTCAATGGTGCTGCGCTCCTGCGCAAATTGGCGCGGCAGCGCAAACAGCTCGAAATCGTCCGATTGCAGGTTCATGTCGATAAAAAGCCGCCAGCACCGAAGCGAAGGCGGCCTCTTGAGGGAGTAGAAGAAATCAGGGCCTGCCGGGCGTGCCTCCAAGCCACAAAGGCCCGGGCGCCCGGCAAATGCCGGTCAGATGCGAAAGCTCTCGCCGCAACCGCAGCGATCACGCTCGTTGGGGTTGTGGAACTTGAAGCCTTCGTTCAAGCCCTCACGCACGAAATCCAGCTCCGTGCCGTCGATATAGGCCAGGCTCTTGGGATCGACCAGCACCTTGATGCCGTGGTCCTCGAAGATCACGTCCTCGGGTAATTGCTCGTCCACATACTCCAGCTTGTAGGCCAGGCCAGAGCAGCCCGTGGTCTTGACCCCGAGGCGCACGCCGATACCCTTGCCGCGGCGCGACAGGTAGCGGCTCACGTGGCGTGCCGCAGAATCGGTCAGCGAGATCGCCATATCAGGCGGCCACCACCGCAGTGCGCTTGGCACGGTAGTCATCGACCGCTGCCTTGATGGCGTCTTCGGCCAGGATGGAGCAGTGCACCTTGACGGGAGGCAGAGCCAGCTCTTCGGCGATCTGGCTGTTCTTCAGCGCAGCCGCCTCATCCAGCGTCTTGCCCTTGACCCACTCTGTCACCAGCGAAGACGAGGCAATCGCGGAACCGCAGCCATAGGTCTTGAAACGCGCATCCTCGATGACGCCGGTTTCGGGGTTGACCTTGATCTGCAGCTTCATCACGTCGCCGCAGGCAGGAGCGCCGACCATGCCGGTGCCCACCGATTCGTCGTTCTTGTCGAACGAGCCCACGTTGCGGGGATTTTCGTAGTGGTCTACCACTTTGTCGGAATAAGCCATGATGTCTACCTCTTCAATACTTGATTCGCGTGCCGGCCAATGCTCAGTGAGCCGCCCATTGGATGGTGCTGAGATCGATGCCGTCCTTGAACATCTCCCACAGCGGGCTGAGTTCGCGCAGCTTGACCACATTGGTGCGGATGGTGCTGATCGCGTAGTCGATTTCCTCTTCGGTCGTGAAGCGGCCGATCGTCATGCGCAGGCTGCTGTGCGCCAGTTCGTCGCTGCGGCCAAGTGCACGCAGCACATAGCTGGGCTCCAGGCTGGCCGACGTGCAGGCCGATCCCGAGGACACCGCCAGACCCTTGATGCCCATGATGAGCGACTCGCCTTCGACGAAGTTGAAGCTCATATTCAGGTTCTGCGGCACACGGTGCTCCATGCTGCCGTTGATGAAGACCTGCTCCAGGTCCTTCAAGCCGTTGAGCAGACGCTGCTGCAGCGCGTAGGCCTTGGCGTTGCTTTCAGCCATTTCTTCCTTGGCAATGCGGAAGGCCTCGCCCATGCCGACGATCTGGTGCGTAGGCAGCGTGCCCGAGCGCATGCCGCGCTCATGGCCACCACCGTGGATCTGCGCTTCCAGACGCACACGTGGCTTGCGGCGCACATACAGGGCACCCACGCCCTTGGGGCCATAGGTCTTGTGTGCGGTCATGCTCATCAGGTCCACCGGCAGCTTGGACATGTCGATCTCCACGCGGCCCGTTGCCTGCGCGGCATCCACATGGAACAAGATGCCCTTCTCACGGCACAGCGCGCCGATGGTGGGAATGTCTTGGATGACGCCGATTTCGTTGTTCACGAAGAGCACGCTGACCAGAATGGTGTCGGGGCGCAGCGCGGCCTTGAATGCCTCGATGTCGAGCAGGCCATCAGGCTGCACGTCCATGTAGGTCACCTCAAAGCCCTGGCGCTCGAGTTCACGCATAGTGTCGAGCACGGCCTTGTGCTCGGTCTTGAGCGTGATCAGGTGCTTGCCCTTGCCCTGGTAGAAATGCGCCGCGCCCTTGATGGCCAAGTTGATGGACTCGGTGGCACCGCTGGTCCAGACAATCTCACGGGGATCCGCGCCGATCAGGTCTGCGACCTGGCCGCGGGCCTTCTCGATGGCCTCCTCGGCTTCCCAACCCCAGGCATGACTGCGCGATGCGGCGTTGCCGAAATGCTCACGCAGCCAAGGAATCATGGCGTCCACCACGCGAGGGTCCACGGGGGTGGTCGCGCCATAGTCGAGATAGATGGGGAAATGCGGGGTCATGTCCATGACTGGCTCTTATCAAGGTTCAGGCTGGCAAAAAATCGGGAAGGCGATGAACTCCGGTGAATCCATCCAGGCGGACAACACCGCGCCACACAGCCATGCGCGGCGGTGCCCTGCCCTCAGGGTGTCAAAAGTCGATCAGGACTTGGCGAAGGCGTTGCCCAGCGCGAATACCGAGTTCGGGGCATTCACACGGATGGGCTTGACCACGGGAGCCGTGGAAATCGCGCGACGCACCACGGGCTTGTCCTCGATCTGGATGCCCTTGGCCAGTTGTTCGTCCACAAGCTTTTGCAGCGTCACGGAATCGAGGAACTCGACCATGCGCTGGTTCAGTGCGGCCCACAGCTCATGCGTCATGCAGCGGCCGGCTTCGCCCAGGCAATTTTCCTTGCCGCCACACTGGGTGGCGTCAATGGGTTCGTCCACGGAGACGATGATGTCGGCCACGGTGATGTCGCCGGCCTTGCGGGCGAGCGTGTAGCCGCCGCCGGGTCCACGGGTGGACTCGACGAGTTCATGGCGGCGCAGCTTGCCGAACAGCTGTTCCAGATACGACAGGGAAATCTGTTGCCGCTGGCTGATGGCTGCCAGCGTGACAGGGCCATTGTTCTGGCGCAGGGCCAGATCGATCATGGCAGTGACCGCAAAACGGCCTTTGGTGGTGAGACGCATTACGAGCTCCTTCAGTCAGGCTTGTACGTTACAGAAACACCCGCTCCAGCGATTTGACTGGAGTTGGGCACAGTCTCCGCCCTTACTCCGTCCTGTTCAAAAGGTTCAGAGCCCTTCTTTTCATCGAAGTTTTTGTTGTTGTTGAGTGTTGACCCTTAGTGTACCACATTCCCCATCAATTTTGTCGGGTAACAGGAGCTAACGGGCTTCAGGCTAGGCGCCGCCTCAGGAAACCTGCACGGATGAGCCCCCGAACAGTTGCTCCTTGAGCAGCGCCAGCTGATCGCGCACCCGCGCAGCCTGTTCGAACTCCAGGCTGCGCGCATGTTCGAGCATCTGCTTCTCCAGACGCTTGATTTCCTTGGCCACATCTTTTTCGGACATGTCCTCGACACGCGCTCTTTCGAGCTGATTGGCCTGCAGGCGTTCCGCTTCCTTGCCACTTTTTTCGCTGTAGACACCATCAATCAGGTCTTTCACCCGCTTGACAATCTGCTTGGGCTCGATTCCGTTTTCCTCGTTGAAGCATATTTGCTTGGCACGGCGTCGCTCGGTCTCGCCAATGGCCTTCTTCATGGACTCCGTGACACGGTCCGCATAGAGGATGGCCTTGCCATGCAGGTTGCGCGCGGCGCGGCCGATGGTCTGGATGAGACTGCGTTCAGCGCGAAGAAAGCCTTCCTTGTCGGCATCGAGGATGGCGACCAGCGAGACTTCGGGGATGTCCAGCCCCTCGCGCAGCAGGTTGATGCCCACGAGCACGTCGAAGACACCCAGGCGCAGGTCACGAATGATCTCCACGCGCTCCACCGTTTCCACGTCGGAGTGCAGATAGCGCACCTTGACGCCGTTTTCACTCAGGTAGTCGGTGAGTTGCTCGGCCATGCGCTTGGTCAGCGTGGTGATGAGAACACGCTCCGTGCGTTCGACGCGCAGGCGGATTTCCTGCAGCACGTCGTCCACCTGATTGGTGGCCGGGCGTACTTCGATTTCAGGATCGATGAGGCCTGTGGGGCGAACGACCTGGTCCACGACCTGGCCCGAGTGGGTCTTCTCGTAGTCTGCCGGCGTGGCGGATACAAAGATGACCTGGCGCATGCGCTGCTCGAATTCCTCGAATTTGAGCGGCCGGTTGTCCAGCGCCGAAGGCAACCGAAAGCCGTATTCCACCAGCGTGGTCTTGCGCGAGCGGTCGCCGCTGTACATGGCGTTGAGCTGGCCGATCATCTGGTGACTCTCGTCCAGGAACATGAGGGCGTCGCCGGGCAGGTAGTCGGTCAGGGTGCTGGGCGGCTCGCCGGGTGCGGCGCCTGAAAGGTGGCGGGTGTAGTTCTCGATGCCCTTGCAGTGGCCGACCTCGGTGAGCATCTCCAGATCGAAGCGTGTGCGCTGCTCCAGGCGCTGGGCCTCGACCAGCTTGCCGTCTCCCACCAGTTGCTTGAGCCGCTCGGCCAGCTCCAGCTTGATGGTTTCCACGGCGGCCAGAACCTTGTCGCGCGGCGTGACGTAGTGGCTGCTGGGGTAGACGGTGAAGCGCGGAATGCTCTGGCGCACGCGGCCCGTCAGCGGATCGAACAGCTGCAGGCTTTCAACCTCGTCGTCGAACAGTTCGATGCGAATGGCCAGCTCGGAATGCTCGGCGGGGAAGACGTCGATGGTGTCGCCGCGCACGCGGAACTTGCCCCGGCTGAAGTCCTGGTCGTTGCGCTGGTACTGCATGCGGATCAGTTGCGCGATGACGTCGCGCTGGTTGATGCGGTCGCCGGTGCGCAGCGTCATGATCATGCGGTGGTAGCTTTCGGGCTCGCCGATGCCGTAGATGGCCGAGACCGTGGCGACGATGACCACGTCGCGCCGCTCCATCAGGCTTTTGGTGCACGACAGCCGCATCTGCTCGATGTGCTCGTTGATGGCGCTGTCCTTTTCGATGAACAGGTCGCGCTGGGGCACATAGGCCTCGGGCTGGTAGTAGTCGTAGTAGCTGACGAAGTATTCGACGGAGTTCTTGGGAAAGAACTCGCGGAATTCGCTGTACAGCTGCGCTGCCAGCGTCTTGTTGGGCGCGAAGACAATGGCCGGGCGACCCAGGCGGGCGATCACGTTGGCCATGGTGAAGGTCTTGCCCGAGCCCGTCACGCCCAGCAGGGTCTGGAAGGATTCGCCATCCTGGATGCCTTCGACCAGCTTTTCAATGGCGGCAGGCTGATCGCCGGCCGGCGGATAGGGCTGGAACAGCTCGAAGGGGGAGTCCGCGAAATGCACGAACTGGCCGGAGGCCTCAGGTGCTGGAGAGGAATCAGAGACTTCGTGCATGACGTGGGTTCGCAAAAGTGAGTATCGGCCGGCGAGATCGCTAGAATTCATGGGTTAACCCGAAAGCCTACCGTAGCTTGGGGCTAGCCGCGTTTTTTCCACCTCCCAAGACATCCCAAGGACGCTTCATGTCTCTGTTTACCGCCGTCGAAATGGCCCCCCGCGACCCCATCCTGGGTCTGAACGAGCAGTTCGCTGCCGACACCAACCCCAGCAAGGTGAATCTGGGCGTGGGCGTGTACTTCGACGACAACGGCAAGTTGCCCCTGCTCGAATGCGTGCAGGCCGCCGAGAAGGCGATGATGGACAAGCCCACGGCCCGCGGCTACCTGCCCATCGACGGCATCGCTGCCTATGATGCCGCAGTCAAGGGCCTGGTGTTCGGCGCCGAGTCCGACGTCGTCAAGTCCGGCCGCGTGTCCACGGTGCAGGCCATCGGCGGCACCGGCGGCCTGAAGATCGGCGCCGACTTCCTCAAGAAGATCAGCCCCGCCGCCAAGGTGCTGATCTCCGACCCGAGCTGGGAAAACCACAAGGCCATCTTCACCAATGCAGGCTTCGAAGTGGGCACCTATGCCTACTACGACGCGGTCAACCGCAAGGTGAACTTCGAAGGCATGCTGGCCGACCTGAACGCAGCGGCCGCCGGCACCATCGTGGTGCTGCACGCCTGCTGCCACAACCCGACCGGCTATGACATCACGGCCGAGCAGTGGGACCAGGTGATCGCCGCCGTCAAGGCCAAGGGTCTGGTGGCCTTCCTCGACATGGCCTACCAGGGCTTTGGCCACGGCATTGCCGAAGACGGCGCCGTGATCGGCAAGTTCGTGGCCGCCGGCCTGAACATCTTCGTCTCGACCTCGTTCTCCAAGAGCTTCAGCCTGTACGGCGAGCGCGTGGGCGCGCTGTCGGTGGTGGCCAACGACAAGGAAGAAGCGGCCCGCGTGCTGAGCCAGCTCAAGATCGTCATCCGCACCAACTACTCCAACCCGCCCACCCATGGTGGAGCCGTGGTGGCCGCCGTGCTGAACAACCCCGAGCTGCGCGCCCTGTGGGAAAAGGAACTGGGCGAGATGCGCGTGCGCATCAAGGCCATGCGCCAGAAGCTGGTTGATGGCCTGAAGGCTGCCGGTGTCCAGCAGGACATGGGCTTCATCACCACCCAGATCGGCATGTTCAGCTACTCCGGCCTGAGCAAGGACCAGATGGTGCGCCTGCGCACCGAGTTCGGCGTCTACGGCACGGATACGGGCCGCATGTGCGTGGCCGCGCTCAACAGCAAGAACATCGACTACGTCTGCCAGTCGATCGCCAAGGTGGTCTGACCCCCACCCCGGCTGCCCGGCCATGCGCCGGGTTTGCAGACATGCCGCCAACGGTGCATTGCCCTGGCGGCATTTTCTTTTTCCGGGCGGCTTTTGCATCCTCACCGTCCGGTATGCGCCAGGCCCTTGGAGGCATGGGTGCGATCATGCGTGCAGTTGAAAACCGAATGCACAACGAGACGCTCCATTCCCATGCCCGATCACGCGCCTCCTGAACCCATTGCGCTACACGCGCCCCTCTCCTCTTCCCCCACCAACGGGCTGCCGTTGTCGGGCGTGCGCATCCTGAGTCTGGCCCTGAATCTGCCCGGCCCCGCCGCCCTGATGCGCTGTGCCGCCATGGGCGCGCAGTGCAGCAAGCTGGAGCCTCCGGCTGCACAGCCCGCCGCGGCCGGTGCGGCCGGTACAGCCGGTGTGGCCGGTGCAGACCCGATGGCGCACTACAGCCCGCAAGCCTATGCCGATATGCACCAGGGCATTGCGGTCTGGCAGGCACAGCTCAAGAGCGAGGAAGGACAGACGGCGCTGCACGATGCGCTGGATGCGGCCGACATCCTGCTCACCTCGTTCCGCCCCGCCGCACTGGCCAAGCTGGGGCTGGACTGGGCGTCGCTGCAGCAGCGCCATCCTCAGCTGTCGCTGGTGCGCATCGTCGGCAGCGCGGGAGCCCTGGCCGACGTGCCGGGCCATGACCTGACCTACCAGGCCGAGGCGGGGCTGGTACAGGGCGGCGCCATGCCACCCAGCCTGTTTGCCGACATGGCCGGTGCGCTGATGGCCAGCGAAGCCGTGCTCAAGGCCTGGCTGCTGCGCCAGCGCAGCGGCCACGGCAGTCTCCAGGAAACAGGCCTGGCC
Source organism: Delftia sp. JD2 (assembly GCF_001682645.1). Taxonomy (NCBI): domain Bacteria; kingdom Pseudomonadati; phylum Pseudomonadota; class Betaproteobacteria; order Burkholderiales; family Comamonadaceae; genus Delftia; species Delftia sp. JD2. The sequence goes on along the minus strand of NZ_LFJT01000020.1, from coordinate 77,851 downwards.
CAGGCCGCGCAGTGGCTGGCTTTGCCCTGGCATTGGGGCCTGACCCGGCCCGACGGCGATGTGGGCGGTGCGCACGCAGGCTATCGCGTCTACGCCTGCGCCGATGGATCGGTGGCCGTGGCGGCCCTGGAGCCGCATTTCGCGGCCCGCCTGTGCGCCGTGGCGTCGGTGAATGGCGATGGCAGCATCGCCAGCATGCGCAGCCCCGCCATGCATGCAGCCCTGCAAGCCTTCCTGGCCCCCTTGTCCTGCGCCGAGCTGGCAGACCTGGCCGAGCAGGACGATCTGCCCCTGCACCCTCTTCCCGGCCCACCCCAGGCACGGCCTCGCTTGTAGGCGGACACCTAAAAGCACCACCTGTCCGCAACCTACAAGCCGCGCAGGTCATGGCTGGCCGCAGCATGCGGGCATGCTGCGGCCAATGACCCTCTTTACCGTAATAGCCCGCTCCTCTTAAATCGGAGTTGCGCATACAACCGGACAACCCGAACACATCTGGAAACACCCATAATCGGCTTATCTGGAGGCAGCCCCATGGTTCGAGAACATCCATCAACCGCCCGGATATCCGGGACGCGTCAGCCACCCAGCCATTCGGCGCCAGTTCTGCGGCGCATTGGCGCCAGCGCCTGAGCCGCCCACACGGCCAACCCTCCCCTGCTCCACCCATGCAAAGCCAGCCCCCAGCCCATGTGCCGGTACTGCAGCTGGTGCAGCGCATCTGGCCCCTGGTGCTGGTGGTCGTGGTGCTGGTGGTCATGGCCAGCGGCAGCCTATACCTGGTGTCTGCCGTGCGCGCCTTCGTGGCCGGAGAAAGCCTGTGGTCCAAGGCACAGAAGGACGCCATCTACGCCCTGAGCCGCTATGTGGACAGCGGCTCGGCGCGCGATATGGCGCGCTTCGAGCAGGCCATGGCCATTCCCGCGGGCGACTGGCAGGCGCGCATGGCGCTGGACGATGTGCCAGCCAGGGTCAAGGATGCGCGTGCCGGCATTCTTCTGGGAGGCAACCACCCTGACGATGCCGAGGCGCTGATCTGGCTCATGCAGACCTTCCGTCATGTCGAGCTTCTGGAAGAGCCTTATCGCTACTGGAAACAAGGCGATCAGTATCTGCAGCAGCTCGACAGGCTGGCCCAGGAGATAGAGCAGCGCCACGCCGTGGGCAGCGTCAGCGCCGAGGACGCCATCACCTGGAAGCGCGAGATCGAGCAAATCAACGCCGGCGTCACACCGGCCACCCAGCAGTTCAGCGCCTCGCTGGGCCGCAGTTCACGGCAGATGGTGATGTGGCTGCAGGGCATCCATCTGGTGCTGGGTGTGGCGCTGATCCTGGTGGCGCTCTGGCATACGCGGCGCATGCTGCAGCAGCGCCAGCAGGTGCAAAACGACCTGCTGACGGAAAAGGAAAGGGCCCAGACCACGCTGGCCTCGCTGGGGGACGCCGTGATCACCACGGACGCCCAGGGCGTGGTGGACTATGCCAACCCCGCCGCGCTGGGCCTGCTGGGCAGCAGCGAGCAACAGCTCAAGGGCCAGCACCTGGCCAAGGGCCTGCATTTCAACAGCATTGACACCACCCAGACCGCGGAAAGCCTGCTGGCCCATTTGCTGTCGGGCCAGCAACTGCGCGAGGAGCATACGCGCTGGCTGCGGCGCCATGACCGCAGCATCGTGCCGGTCAAGCTCATGGGGTCGGCCATCAGCGGCGGCGGGGAGCGCCCGGCCGGTGCGGTGATCGTGCTCAGGGATGTCTCGCGCGAGCAGCAGTATCTGGACCAACTGTCTTGGCATGCCAGCCACGACGGGCTGACCGGGCTGGAGAACCGCGTCGAGTTCGAGCGCCGCCTGCAGCGCCTGCTCAACCAGGGCCAGCACAGGCTGCGGCCCTCGGCCGTGCTGTACATGGACCTGGACCAGTTCAAGCTCATCAACGAGACCTGCGGCCACCCGGCGGGCGACGAGATGCTGTGCGAGGTCAGCCGCCTGCTGCTGCACAACCTGCGCGAGACCGACACCCTCGCGCGGCTGGGCGGAGATGAATTCGGCGTTCTTCTGGAGAACTGCCCGCCCGAGCCCGCCCTGCGCATTGCCGAGAAGCTGCGCCAGGCGACCGAGGCCCTGCACGTGCACTGGGGCAAGCAGGTGCTGCGCACGGGGCTGAGCATCGGCCTGGTGCACATCGGCGGCGAGGTCCAGTCGGCCCAGGACCTGCTGCGCATGGCCGACATGGCCTGCTACCGCGCCAAGGAGCGCGGCCGCAACCGCATCTACGTCTACCGCAGCGACGATGGGGAGTACACCCGCCACGTCAGCGAGATGGAATGGGTGACACGCATACGCATGGCGCTGGAGCAGGAGCGCTTTTGCCTGTACGCCCAGAGCATTGCACCGCTGCAGCCCGACGGCCAGCGAGGCCTGCATTTCGAGGTGCTGCTGCGGCTGCGCGACGAGCAGGGCCAGATCATCTCGCCGGCCACCTTCATTCCCGCGGCCGAGCGCTACGGCATCATGCCCACGGTGGACCGCTGGGTGATCGCCAGAACGCTGGCCACGCTGGCCCAGCATCCGGCCGCACTGCGCCACATCGACACCTGCGCCATCAACCTGTCAGGCCCCAGCCTGGATGACGACGGGCTGCTGGACTTCGTGCAGAAACAGCTGAGCACGCATGGCATTGCGCCGCAGCTGCTGTGCTTCGAGATCACGGAGACCAGCGCCATCGCCAGCCTGTCCAGTGCTACCAGGCTGATCCAGGCCCTGCGCACCCTGGGCTGCCGCTTTGCGCTGGATGACTTTGGCGTGGGCATGTCCTCGCTGACCTATCTGAAGCAGCTGCCCGTGGACTATCTGAAGATCGACGGCGGCTTTGTGCGCGACATGCTCCAGGACCCCAGCAACCACGCCATGGTGGAGATGATCAACCGCATAGGCCACATTCTGGGCAAGCGCACCGTGGCCGAGTATGTGGAAACCCGCGAGATCGCCCAGGCCCTTCAGGCCGTGGGCGTGGACTATGCACAGGGCTTTGCCCTGGCACGGCCCGTGCCGCTGGACACGCATTACTTTGAAAGCGGCGCCCAGGCCGCCCGCCGCGAATGGCAGGGCACGCTGGCGCCGGCCGCCAGCTAGAGGCAAAGGCGCGTCAGCGCGGCTTGCGACCGCCCGGCGCCGCCTTGCGGCCCGAACCGGCAGCGCCCGCAGAACGGGAAGGACCACCCACACCGGGGCGCGGCGGCAGGCCCGTGTGCTGGGTCAGCATGCGGCCCGGCTGGGGCTGGCTGGAACGGAAACGCACATCGCCCGCAGGCTCGCGCGACTCTGCCAGCACCTTGCCCGGCCCGGCATTCTTGCCACCGGCCTTGTTGAGGGCGTAGGCCTTGCCTTGCTGGGATACCACGGCACGTGCGGCCACGCCCGTGCCCTGCGTGCTGTTCTTGCGGCGCGCGCTCTGGTAGCCGCCATCGACCAGGGGCTGGAAGGTGGGGATCAGGTGCTGCTTGCCGTTGCCGATGAGGTCGGCACGGCCCATGGCCTTCAAGGCCTCGCGCAGCAGCGGCCAGTTGTTCGGGTCGTGGTAGCGCAGAAAGGCCTTGTGCAGGCGCCGGCGCTTTTCACCGCGCACGATGTCCACCGACTCCTCGTTCACGTCGCGCATCTCGCGGCGCACCTTGGTCAGCGTGTTGCGGCCAGAGTGGTACATGGCCGTGGCCGTGGCCATGGGGCTGGGATAGAAGGTCTGCACCTGGTCGGCGCGAAAGCCGTTCTTCTTCAGCCAGATGGCGAGGTTCATCATGTCCTCGTCGCTGGTGCCCGGGTGGGCCGCGATGAAGTACGGAATCAGGTACTGCTTCTTGCCCGCTTCCTCGCTGAACTGCTCGAACATCTGCTTGAAGCGGTCATAGCTGCCGATGCCCGGCTTCATCATCTTGGTCAGCGGCCCGGACTCGGTGTGCTCGGGCGCAATCTTCAGGTAGCCGCCCACATGGTGCTGCACCAGCTCCTTGACGTACTCGGGCGACTTCACGGCCAGGTCGTAGCGCAGGCCCGAACCGATCAGGATCTTCTTGATGCCCGGCAGATTGCGCGCGCGGCGGTAGATCTTGACCAGCGGGGCGTGGTCGGTGTGCAGGTTCTGGCAGATGCCGGGGAACACGCAGCTGGGCTTGCGGCAGGCGGCCTCGATCTCGGGGCTCTTGCAGCCCAGGCGGTACATGTTGGCCGTGGGGCCGCCCAGGTCGGAGATGGTGCCGGTGAAGCCCTTGACCTTGTCGCGGATGTCCTCGACCTCCTGGATGATGGACTCCTCGGAACGGCTCTGGATGATGCGGCCTTCATGCTCGGTGATGGAGCAGAAGGTGCAGCCGCCGAAGCAGCCGCGCATGATGTTGACCGAGGTGCGGATCATCTCCCAGGCCGGGATCTTGGTCTCGCCTTCATGGCTGCCGCTGGCGTCGGCATAGCTGGGATGGGGGCTGCGCGCATAGTGCAGGCCGAAGACCCAGTCCATCTCGGCCGTGGTCAGCGGAATGGGGGGCGGGTTCAGCCACACATCGCGCGCGGTCACGCCCTCGCCGTGGGCCTGGACCAGGGCGCGGGCGTTGCCGGGGTTGGTCTCCAGGTGCAGCACGCGGTTGGCATGGGCGTACAGGATGGGATCGGCCTTGACCTGCTCGTAGCTGGGCAGGCGCAGCACGGTCTTGTCGCGCGGCGGCTGCTTGCCCTTGCCGCGCAGCGACGGATTGGGCACGAACTGGATGGTCTGAACGGCGGCGACCGAGGCACCGTCCGGCTTCGCGGCGGCATCACCCTCTTCCTTGGAGCAGGTCTGGCCCTGGGCCTCGGCCTGCTCGCTGGTGGTCATGTAGGGGTTGATGTGGGGCTCGACCACGCCGGGCTCGTCCACCACGGAGGAGTCCAGCTCGAACCAGCCCGCTTCCGACTCGCGGCGGAAGAAGGCCGTGCCGCGCACATCGGTAATGCTTTCCACGGGCTCGCGCGCGGCCAGGCGGTGGGCCACCTCGACCAGGGCGCGTTCGGCGTTGCCGTACAGCAGGATGTCGCACTTGCTGTCCACCACGATGGAGCGGCGCACCTTGTCGCTCCAGTAGTCGTAGTGGGCGATGCGGCGCAGGCTGCCCTCGATGCCGCCGAGCACGATGGGCACGTCCTTGTATGCCTCACGGCAGCGCTGGCTGTAGACAATGGCTGCGCGGTCAGGGCGCTTGCCGCCCACGTCGCCCGGCGTGTAGGCATCGTCGGAGCGGATCTTGCGATCGGCCGTGTAGCGGTTGATCATCGAATCCATGTTGCCCGCCGTCACGCCCCAGAACAGGTTGGGACGGCCCAGGGCCTTGAAGGCCTCGGCGCTCTGCCAGTCGGGCTGGGCGATGATGCCCACGCGAAAGCCCTGCGCCTCCAGCACCCGGCCGATCACCGACATGCCGAAGCTGGGGTGATCCACATAGGCATCGCCCGTCACCAGGATCACGTCGCAGCTGTCCCAGCCAAGCTGGTCCATCTCGGCCCGGCTCATCGGCAGGAACGGGGCCGTGCCGAAGCGCTTGGCCCAGTACGGTCGGTAGCTGGTCAGCGGCTTGGCAGCGCGATGGAAAAAGGAAACGTCAACGGGGGCGTTCATGATGGGCGGTTCGGCTTCTGGGAGCCTGTGCGGAAGGAACCGGCCAGTGTACGTTTCGGCACTCAACCCTGCTGGCTAAGGGTCTTGCTCCAGCCCCCTGATACGGCCTTCCTGCTGCTGCCAGCCCGACCTCTTTGCGGCCTCCTGCGCCAGATAGGCCTTGGGCGTATGCCCGGACCAGCGGCGGAACGCCCGCGCAAACACCTTGGGAGAGTCGTAGCCCGCGTTCTCTGCGATGCGGGCCGATGACAGCCCGCCGGCCTCCATCTGCTGGGCGGCCAGCGCCATGCGGTGCGCCGTCAGGTAGCCGATGGGCGTGGCGCCCACCAGCTGCTTGAAACGCATGCTGAAGCGGGTGCGCGACATGCCGGCCTCGGCCGCCAGCGTCTCCACGCTCCAGCTGCGCTGCGGCTCCCGGTGCATGCAGACGATGGCGCGGGCAATGCAGGCATCGCCCAGGCCCCGCAGCCAGCCTTCACCCACGGCGGCCTCGCGCGCCAGATGCTCGCGCAGGATGTTGACCAGCAGCAACTCGCCCATGCGCGCGGCCGACAGGCGCCAACCAGGGCGCCGCGCCAGCGTCTCCAGCGTGAGCGACTGCATGGTGGCGGCCAGGCAATCGGCCAGCGGCAGATCGCTTGCACGGATGTGGATGAGCGGCGGCAGGATGCGGAACACCGAATGCCGGCAATAGGCTGAAAACCACAGCAGGGCCGAAAACATGTCGGTCGCCTCGCCCCCGCCGCCATGGCTGAAGACCAGCGGATTCTCGTCCTGCGGGCCTTCGGCATGGCGGGAGATCAGCCGCGAGAACAGCTCGCAGGCCATGCCCAGGTCCGAGGCCACCACATGTGCCGCACCCATGGGCAGCATGACCAGATCGCCGGGCTCGACCCTCAGCGGCTGCATGCCCTCCACCTGTATCCAGTAAGGCGCGCCGCGCGCCATGCGGATCATGGCGCCCGTGACGCCCGTGGACTTCAGGCTCCACGGCGCGGTCAGCGCAAAACGCGCCGTCACGGCGCGCTCTGACCGGCAAATATCGAGAACTTCGCTCAGCACATCCATGGGGTCGTGGCATCCTTGATTCCGGGCCGATGTTAGCCAGCGCCGGCCACGCAACCACCCGGCAGGGCTAGCTGTTTACCCTAGGCTGAAGATCCTGCTGCGCCGCCTGCACCAGCTCGGAGAACTGCTGGGCGCTGCCGAGACGCTCGGCCGCCAGCAGCGCCAGCTTGACAAGAAACAGCTCGGACTGCTGCGGGCCTGCCGCGTCAATGGCCGTGGCCAGTTGGTCGTAGACGGCCTCCAGACCGGCGATATCCAGGGTGCCGGGCGATTCAAGCGTGTCGGGCGATGTGTGTGCTTGGCTCATGCCTGGGCTCCTTGCGTGCAGGTGGCGTTGTCGAGTGCGGATTGCAGACGCCGCGCATCCAGCGCCAGCCAGCGTGCGCAGACATGCTGGTCGGGCCGCAGCAGGTAGGCGGCGCCAGAAGGTGGATCAGCGGGCACGCCATGGCGTTCGCGGCAGCGGCCCTGACCATCGGAAAGGGTCAGGTCAGCGCCCTGAACTGGCTGCGGCTGCGCCTGGCTGGAGATGGCCACGATGCGCAGGCCCACGCCGCGGCCGCGCACCACGCGGGCAACCTCGCTCAACGCGGGCGGCACGGCCGAGCCATCGGTGAAATACAGCAGGTCGAATCCGCCGCCCAGGTGGTCCAGCAGATAGTCGTCCGGCGCCAGGCACACGTTCTGCGGCGGCGCGCCATGGGCGGGGCCGCCCTTGAACAAATGGTTGTCGTCGTCCCTGCTGTTGAGGGGCGAGCGGGCGTACTCATGGGGGCGTGATGTGCGCCAGTGGTACAGCGGGCGCACGAAGGCCTGGGTGAGCGACAGCGACAGCACGGCATCGCGCAGCAGCCGGAAGCCGCGCGAAGGCGGCGCCATGAAGCGCGTGCTCTTGCCGGCCTCTTCGACAATCTCGCGCGCCGCGCCCACGCGCTCGCTGCTGTAGCTGTCCAGCAAGCGGGCCGGCGCCACGCCGCGCGCCACCAGGGCCAGGCGCCAGGCCAGGGCCTGGGCGTCCTGGAAACCGGTGTTGGCGCCGCGCACCCCGAAGATGGGCAGCAGGTGGGCCGCATCGCCCGTGAAGACCACGCGGCCATGCACGTAGTCCGGCAAGGTCAGCGCGCGTGCCGAGTAGACCGAGCTCCAGTCCATCTCCCAGGGCGTGCCGCCAAAGCCGATCATCTCCAGTTGCGCGTCGATGCGCGCCTTGAGCGATTCGGGCTTCAGTGCCTGCTGCGGATCTTCGCCCGCAGGCAACTGGTAGTCCACGCGCCAGATGCCGTGCGGCTCGCGGTGCATGAGGATGGTGTTGCCGGGGTTCCACACCGGATCGAAGAAAGCCAGGCGCTCGGTGGGCAGCGGCAGGTCGATGCGGATGTCGGCAATCACGAAGCGGCCTTCGTATGACGCCCCTTCCATGACCAGGCCCATGGCCGTGCGTATGCCCGAGCGTGCGCCATCGGCTGCGACCAGCCAGTCGGCTTCCAGCGCATACGGCCCCTCGGGCGTGTCCACCTGCAGCCGCGCTTTTGCAGCGGCGCCTTCGCCAGCCTGCTCCACCCGCTCCACGCGGTTGCCCCAACGCAACTCGATCAGCGGATGGGCCAGCACGGCATCGACCAGGTACTCCTCCAGGTACTGCTGCTGCAGGTTGGTCATGGGGAAGAAGCGGTCGTCCTCGCTGTGCGGTGCTTCCATGCGAAACACGCGCTGGCCCCGGTAGAAGGAGTTGCCAAAGCGCCATGGCAGCCCGCTGTCGCTGACCCGCCCGGCCACGCCCACCTGCTGGAGGATCTCCATGGAGCGGCGCGTGAAGACGATGGCGCGGCTGCCTTCGGATACCTGCAGCTCGGACTCCAGCAGCACGCATCGCTGCCCGTGGCGCGCCAGCTCCAGTGCCGTGGTCAGGCCTACCGGCCCCGTTCCGACGATGACGACGGGGTGCCGCTGCACCCCCGGATGCTCCGATGGCAGCCAGGGCCGATGCACCTGATAGCGGTAGTAGATGGACTGCCTGGGCTGGGCATGGGGCTGGTGCATGGGGGTCTCCGTCGTGCGTCTTGTTCAGGGCGCAGTGTAGGCAGCACCGGCCGTGGCGATGTCCCCAGATGGGGACAGACTGCGGCGCCCGCCTCCGGGGCTCAGGACAGCGCCTCGGGCGCCATCAACAAGGCAAACAGCTCACGCTGCCCCTGCACGCCCAGTTTGGCGCAGACCCGCTTGAGATAGGTGCGCGCGCTGGACACGGTGATGCCCAGGCGCTGCGCCAGCCGCTCGGCATCAAGCCCCTCAATCACGCAGCGCACTACGTCCAGATCGCGCTGCGTGAGATGGGCAAAGCGCCCGGCCAGGCGCGCCAGCACCAGCCCCGCCAGATCGTCCTGCAGTGCCTGGCCCGCATAGTGCAGGCGCATGGCCTGCATGACCAGGGGCGCAAAGGCTTCGATGCGTGCGATGGACTGCGCATCAAGGCAGCCGTGCTCCTCGCCCCGGTACAGGTTCACCGCCAGCCACCGCGCGCCAGGCTGCAGGGTCAGCAGCGAGAGCCGCTCCACCAGGCGCGGCAACCCATAGCAGACATGGCGGTACTCGGGATGGCTGACATCGCAGGGGCGCTGGCGGTGCAGCCACACGCGCGCGGGAGCCTGGGGGTCGCGCTGCTGCCGCGCAAGTTCCGCCTGCATCACGCGCTGTGCGCCGTCGAGCGGATAGAAGCGCTCGCTGTAGTCCTGCGAAATCATGGGCAGCGCTCCCGTTCGTGCCCGGTCGCCAAAACCCACGATGCGCGGCCGTGATCGGCCCTGGAACGAGAAGATGGTGCACTGCGCCAGCGGCACGTGCCGGCCCAGCAAATGCAGCAACTGCCCGGCCACCTCATCGCTGCTGGCGCTGGAGCGGCCCACCTGCCCCAGCAGCGCCGTCACATCGCCCAGGGGCACGGGCAGGCTGGCGTCGCTGGCGGAGGCAGGCGCCAGCAGCCAATGGCTGCGCCCTGTGTCAGTGCTCATGGTTCCTGCAGGAATGCAAAAAGGCCGGCGCTTCGCGCAGCCGGCCTGGGTGGGTAGGTACGTGGAAATTGGAAACTGGAAATGATAAATCCAGCGCAGCGAGGCAAGAGCCTGCTGCGCCTGGTTCGCGGCCTGTTCGCTTGAGGGTCACCGCCTGTCGGCGGGCCGCTGCACGGTCCAGCCGGACCTGACAGCACTGGTGCCGCTGCAGGCCCTTGGCCAGGCGGCACCTGCCATCACCATTCGCCGACGTTGCGGATGCGCTGGTCCAGATCCAGAGGAATGCCGCCGCCAGCGGCTTCGTGGTCCTGACCAGCTTGCTCCAGCGCCATGGGCGGGGGACTGAAATGATCGCGGCCAAAGGTGTGTTCGGTGAGAACGGGATCGCGGGAAGGTGGGGTGTTCATGATTGCGCCTCCTTGACAGAAAGCTTACTGCGAATCTTTCACGATTTCTGTAGGACAAACCTGGATGCAACCCTCTGAAGCTGAAATGACACAAGGTACGCATGCTCACAAATGTGTAGCGCTTCGTAATAAAGGCGTAATGAATCCATGCGCCAAACACCGGGCCAGGGGCGATCGGGTAAGCTTGCCGCCCTCCATGCCACAGACACTCCGTGCGCCCGCGCACAGCGAACTCATCATCAAGAAAAGCCGCTTCATCGGTTGCGTGCAGCCGATGGCCGACCGCGCCAGCGCCCAGGCGGTGGTCGATGCGCTATGGCGCGAGCACCCCGGCGCCGCCCATGTCTGCTGGGCGCTGCTGGCAGGCGGCCAGTCGGCAGCCGTCGATGACGGCGAGCCCAGCGGCACGGCAGGCCGCCCCATGCTGGACGTGCTGCGCCACCAGGACCTGGAAGGCGTGCTGGCCACCGTGGTGCGCTACTTCGGCGGTGTCAAGCTGGGCGCAGGTGGCCTGGTGCGCGCCTACACCGATGCCGTGGCCCAGGCCCTGCTGACCGCCGAGAAAGTGACACTGCAGCGCATGCAATCGCTGCGCTGCGCCGTGCCCTATGCGCTGGAAGGCCTGGTGCGCCGCGAGATCGATGCAGCAGGCGCCGAGCTGCTCCAGGTCGAGCATGGATCGCTGGTGCAGTTCGATCTGCGCCTGCCGCAGTCGCAGGCTGAAGGCTTTGTGAGCCGCCTCAACGAGAGCGGTCAAGGACGCGTGGGCTGGATGGAAGTCCACCCCGGCGAATGAGATGCGCCGGGCTCAAGCAGTTCAACCGGCCACCAGAAACCGCTGCGCCAGCAGCACCCAGTAGGCGGCGCCCACGGCGATGTTGTCGTCGTTGAAGTCATAGCCCGGGTTGTGCACCATGCAGGCGCCTTGCTCGCTTCCCTCGCCATTGCCAATCAGCAGATAGCTGCCTGGCACGCGCTGCAGCATGAAGGCGAAGTCTTCGCTGCCCGGCAAGGGCGGCGCCTGCAGCGTGACATGTTCCGGGCCCAGCAGCTCAAGCGCGATCTGGCGCGCGAAGTCCGTCTCCTTGGGCGTGTTGACCAGCACCGCGTAGCCGGGTCGCCAGTCGAGTTGCGCCTGCACGCCGAAGCTCTCGGCCTGCGCACTCACCAGGTCGCGAATGCGCTGCTCCAGCAGCCTGCGCACATCGGCATCCAGCGCACGCACGCTCAACTCCAGCGCAGCGCTGTGGGCAATCACGTTGTTGGCCTTGCCTGCGTGGATGGCTCCCACGGTCACCACCGCCATCTGCAGCGGATCGATGTTGCGCGAGACGATGGTCTGCAAGGCCATGACGATGCTGGCAGCCGCCACGATGGGATCGGCCGTGCGGTGCGGCATGGCACCGTGCCCTCCCACGCCGGTGAGGGTGAGCGTGGCGTAGTCGGAGGACGCCATGGCTGCGCCCTCGCGCAGCGCCAGCCGTCCCTGGGGCATGCCCGGCATGTTGTGCATGGCGAAGATGGCGTCGCAGGGGTGGCGCTCGAACAGCCCATCTTCCATCATGCGCAGGGCACCGCCGCCGCCCTCCTCCGCAGGCTGGAAGATCAGCGTCAAGGTCCCGTCAAAAGCGCCGTCATGGGCAAGATGCCGGGCCGCCGCCAGCAGCATGGCTGTATGGCCGTCATGCCCGCAGGCATGCATCACGCCGTCATGCGTGCTGGCGTGGGCGAAGGCATTGGCCTCGGTGATGGGCAGCGCGTCCATGTCGGCGCGCAGGCCCAGACGCCGGTGGCCGCTGCCGCGCACCAGCCGCCCCACCACGCCCGTGCCGCCCAGCCCGCGCTCCACCTCGTAGCCCCATTGCTCCAGCTGCCGCGCGACCAGGGCGCTGGTGCGATGTTCCTCGAAGCCGAGCTCGGGGTGCCTGTGGATGTCGCGGCGCACCTCGACGAAGGCTGCGGCCGAGCCGCGCAAAGTGTCCAAAAGAGTGTTCATGTGCGGCATCTCACTGAGGTTGCAGGCGGATGGAGCGGGCAATGCTGCGGTAGCGGGCGGTCTCGGCCTCATAGAACTGCGCCGCCTCGGCCAGCGACATGGGCGCCGCGGCCAGCTGCGTCTGCAGGGCCAGTTGCTCGCGCACGCCCGGGTCCTTGAGCATGGCACCTATCGCCTGGTGCAACCTTTGCACCACCTCCTGCGGCGTGTCCTTGCGCACCAGGAAACTGGTCCAGGTCTTGTAGGCGAAGTTTTTCAGCTCCCGGCCCTCACGCACCGTGGGCACATTCTTGAGCAGCTCCGATCGCTGCTCCCCCAGCTGGCCCAGGATCTTGAGCCGGCCCTGCTCGGCCAGCGCGCCCATGGCAGCGCTGTAGACGAGCACAGCGAAATCGACCTGTCCGCTACCGATGTCCTGCAGCAGCGGCGCGTTGCCCTTGTAGGGCGCATGCATGAGTTGTATGCCAGCGTCCTGCTGCACCTTCTCCAGAATCAGGTGGTAGAGCGAGCCAATGCCGACACTGCCGTAAGACAGCGGCCGGCTGGCGCTTTTGCGGGCCAGCGCGATCAGCTCATCCACGTTGCCGGCCTCCAGGTCCTTGCGGGCGACAAACACCATCACGGCCTCGGCCACGGGATGGACCAGCCGGAAATCCTCCGCCTTGAGCCGCACGGCGGCATTGGCCAGCGGCGACAGGATCACCTCGTTGGGCGAGCCCTGGAAGACAAAGTGCCCATCAGGCGGAGCGGCCAGCACTTTCTGCGCGGCCATGGCGCCGCTGACGCCGCCCAGGTTCTCCACAATGACCTGCTGGCCCAGCGCCTTGGCCAGCGGCACGCTGAAGATGCGGGCAATGGCGTCCGAAGGGCCGCCGGCCGGATAGGGAACCATCAGGCTTACGGGCCTGGAGGACGGGCTCTGCGCACAGGCCAGGCCCGCGCTCAGCAGCAAGCCGGCGCCCGTCAGCCAAACGCGCTGGAACAAAAATCTCATCATGTCTCCTTGGTGGATGGCTCCGGCTCGGTCGGCCGGATACGCGGCATCCTAGGAGCCGGGTCATCGAACGTCCAATGCATTGTTGGCTGCATTAGCATGAGTTTCATGCAGACTTCAGGGCGCGAAAAATCATGACGCTGGTGCAGCTCAGGCATCTCATATCGGTGGCGCAGACCGGCTCCTTCAGCCGCTCGGCCGAGGCCATGCATCTGACACAGCCGGCCCTCAGCCGCAGCGTGCGCGCGCTGGAGCAGGAGCTGGGCATACCCTTGTTCGACCGCATCGGCCGCCACAGCGAACTCACAGCCTTCGGCCGCGAGATGCTGGGACGGGCGCGCGCCCTGGTGACCGAGGCCGACGAGCTGCGTGACAGGGGGCGCCAATTGCGCGAGGGTGCGGCCGGCACCGTGCGTGTGGGCCTGGGATCGGGCCCCGGCGCAATATTGATGACGCCGTTCCTGCAGCACATGACCGTGCACCACCCCGGCGTGCGAACCGAGGTGGCGCGCGGCAGCACCGATCTGCTGGTGCACTCGCTACGCGAGCGCCTGCTCGACGCCCTGGTCGTGGACCTGCGCGCGCTGCGGCCCGCACCCGACCTTGCGCTGGACGTCGTGCACGAAATGCGCGCCGCCTTCATGTGCCGCACCGACCATCCACTCGCCCGCCTGCAGCGGGATCTGCGCTTCGAGGATGTGCAGCGCTACCCCGTCGCCTCCACCCCGCTGAGCGACCAAGTGGCCTGGCTGCTGGTGGAAACCTATGGCGCCACGGCCCACCCGGCGCGGTTCGTCACACTGCAGTGCGAGGAGTTGCCCAGCCTCGTGGACGTTGCGCGCAACAGCGACACCGTGCTGCTGGCCGTGCGCGCCGTCGCACCGGACCTGGCCGAATTGCCCATGGACCCGCCCATGCGCAGCACCGCCCGCTTCGGGCTGGTCACGCTGCGTCAGCGCAGCGAGGCGCCGACGCTGGCAATCCTGCGAGGCCTGATGGGGAAGTTGATGGCCGACGATGCCCCTGCGCCGGAACGGGCGCCCAGCCATGGCGGAAGGCTGGGCCGCATGACATTGCCAGACTGATTTGATACTGGTGATTACCCATCGACTACCCTCAATGCAAAATGGCAAGCCGGGACAATGAGTCACGTGAAATTAAATAGTTAGCACAGCCTGTTCTCAAGGTCCGATTAATGAAATTTCCCAAAGGACTACCTCAGGCAATAACCAACTAGCAGCTCGTCAGTTAACAATAGCAAAATAGTGTCACAAATGATAGATTTAACTAAACCATCATTCGCATGCAGGCTGCTATTTTCTAAATTTATTAGACCATCTTCCGAAAAATAAATATTCTTCGCATGCAGCGCGGAGGAGGACATTAAAACAATAAATACCACCATAGTGGACAATGATTTTTCATATCGAACTCTCATTTCAGCCCCTTTATCTCATCGTTTTTGAATTGATACTGACGAGCAGGAGTCCACAGATTCTGCACACAGCACGCGTTGTCTGTGGACGCCCAGATGATGGCGCGAAAGCTTTCATCGCCCAGTTCGCTGTAGCAAGCCACCATTGAGGTATCGCCTATATTCACCACAGGCGCATTCATACCGCAAACATGTTCATAATCCTTTCGCCATCATCATAAATGGCAGTAGTTCGGTTTTACCTGTATTCGCAGCCATCATCTCCATCAATTTCGCCAACTCGCTCGTTTGCGCCCTAATCATTAGGGGCATCATACCGTATGATCCTACAAAAGCCTGTGCCGCATTGGAGGAGGAAAAATCCTCGAATGAAATGCCATTCGCTTGCACAGCAGGGACCCAGAGCCCGCACACAACAATTGCCAGTGGGGTTGCAAGTCTTGGATATCGCATATTCATGGTATTTCCTTTATGCACGGTGCGAGATGAGGCTGCGCCTTCATGGCGTGCACAGGTTCTGCACGAAGGCATGCGTGGCCAATTGCGCGACTTCGCTCCTTCCTGTCATGTAGCAGCCATCCTGGCTCAGTGCCGAGGCCGCACTGTTCTCGCCGCCTGCGAGGGTTCCCTGGTCCACGGTGCCGCCCAAGGGGGTCCAGGTGATGGCGTGCGAACTTCCGTCGGCCAGTTCGCTGTGGCCCGCCACCGTTCCGTTGTCACCGATATCCACCACACGTGCATTCATGCCGCCAGGCAGCGGAGGAATATCGCGGATGACACCGGTCTGGCTGTTCCAGTAATAGGGCATGCTGCGCCCGTCTGCCAACTGGTAGTGCCCAATCACCTCGCCGAGGATGTTGAGATCGACGCCGCTGTTTCGCGCGGGCGGGGACGATATGGACAGCACCTGCGGACTGGAGGACGAGTTGAGCCAGACGACGGTGCGTCCACCCTGGGCACCGAAATCGCAGTAGCCCATGATGCGGGTATTGACGACGGTCTTTGCGCGGCAGAAGACGGCATTGAGAGGCAGGTTCAGGGCCGTGGCCATATAGCCGCCCAGAACTGCGGCAGACCAATAGACAGGACGCGGATGCCCGCTGTTGTCGGGACAGTTGCCCACGATGCCCGGCATGTTGCCGCCCACCACGAAATTGTCCACATCGGACGGAATGCAGTTGGTGCTGTTCAGGCCCAGCAGACCCGCCGGCAGCGCGCGTGCCGTGGTTTCATTGTTGCGCCACATGACAGGGCGGGCCGTGTTGCTGCCGCTCAGGCTGACGCCTGCCACATAGCCGCCCTGGTTGAATGCCGTGGGCATGCTGCGCACATCGAGCGTCAGCGGCTGCAGTGTCTGCACCGTGGCCGGCGTGGCCGCATTCCAGAACACGCCCACGGACACCGAATTGCCGTCCAGGCAGCTGCCCACCACCTGGCCGCTGTTGGTGATGGCCGCCGCGTTGCAGTTGCGCCCCGGCGACAGGCGCACAAGGTCTGCCGCACTGCCCGGTGCCAGCGACACGAAGCCTGCGGACGAGCCGTCGCTCTCTGCACAGGCGCCCACGACATGGCCGCTGTTGTTGATGTCCAGGCCCACGCATTGCGGGCCTGCCGACGTGCCCACGTCCTGCATGGGCAGGGCCTGCGCGGCCGGCAGTGCCAGCAACGCAAGGCACGCAACGGAAAAATTCAAATGCTTTGGCTGAAGGCGCATGAAGGGTTCTCCTGAAAAAGCAAAGAAGTCGTTCATGGAAATCGGGCGCCGAACAGGAAATCCGCATGGGGCTTGGCATATGCGCGCCGGTGCAGACGCTATTTCCGTGATCCGCGTCCCGGCCCCACGATAGGCATCGCGGTATGGAGCCGTCCATCCGAGCAGCAATCAAAACAACAAAAACAATCAACAAAATCAAAGGCTTGCACAAGAATCCCCCATCAATAATTGTCTCATCGGCATCCGGGATTCAGGCCATGCCACAGCGCAGCGCCATATGAATGGGAGCTTTCCATGGCAATCAGACACTGCCTGACATCCGACAGCGCATGGCCGAATGGCGCAATTCGCCGCCGCTGGAGTCCCGCAGAACTGCTTGCACTCGAACGCTGGGCCGGCGTCCTGCCCGTGCAGGTGATCTGCCGCCGGCTGAACCGCAGCGAACGCTCCGTTCGCTGCCAGATGCACAGGCGCGGCCTGAGCACCCGGGTCCGCGAGGGCGTCGGGCTGCGGCAGGTCTGCGAGGACCTGCAGTTGTCCGCCCGGACGGTGAAGGCCTTCATCCTCGATGGCCGCCTGCGCCTGCACAGCGCACAGGTGCATGGCGGGGTGGTGGCGCAGCTTGATTGGTCCCTGCGCCGCTGGCTGCAGACGGCGCAAAGCCGCTTGTGCCGTGTCAGCCATTTGAGGGTTACCGAGACATCTCTCAGGCGCTTTGCGCGGGAAGCGGATGTCGGCGCATCAGGCAGCCGCACGGACGCGGCATGGCAACACTGGGCATCCGGCTAGCCCCTGCGCGGCACGGGCCGGGCGCTGAATGTCCAGCAGCGGTTTCGGCCCTTCGCCTACGACTGCCGCGAGCGCCAGCATGCAGACTGGCACGCATGTCCCATGGCAGGCGAGGCAGTCATCTCGACCATCTGTCGGCACTTCAGTCGGCACTCCCGTCGGCACACCTTTCGGCACATCCACCGGCAGCGGAGACCTCCACGGGACCTGGTGCCACAGTCAAAGGAATCAGACAGCATGAAAAACCCACCCACCACCGCCCTCGACGTGATCATCGTCGGTGCCGGCTCGGCCGGACTGTCGGCGCTGCGCGAGGTGCGCAAGCACACGGAGCATTTCGCCATCGTCAACGACGGGCCCTGGGGAACGACCTGTGCGCGGGTGGGATGCATGCCGTCCAAGTTGCTGATCGAGGCGGCCAACGCCTTCCATGCACGCCATCACTTCGATACCTTCGGCATACGCGGTGCGAGCGGGCTGCAGCTGGACCTGCCCGCCGTTTTGCGCCGCGTGCGCAAGCTGCGCGACGAGTTCGTGGCAAGCACGATCAAGGCCACGGAGGGCCTGGGCTGGCGGGCCATCGACGGGCGTGCCAGGCTGCTGGCAGCCAATCGGATCGAGGTCAACGGCAAGGTGCTGGCTGCGCGCAAGCTCATCCTCGCTCCGGGCTCCAGCCCCGTGGTGCCGGAGGAATGGAAGCGCTTTGGCAAGCGCATCCTGACCACGGACACCTTGTTCGAACGCAAGACGCTGGGCCCGCGCGTGGCCGTCGTCGGCCTGGGTCCGCTGGGCGTGGAGATTGCACAGGCGCTGGCACGGCTGGGACTGGAGGTCACCGCACTGGGACGCGGCCCGAAGCTTGCCGGCCTGTCCGACCCGAATGTCACCGACGCATTGCGGCATCTGCTTGAGAAAGAGATGACGGTGATCACCGACCATGAAGTGCAGTTGAGCAAGGGCCCGGACAGCAGCATCGTCGTGCGTGCAGGCGACACCCGCATCGTCGTGGACCATGTGGTGGCCGCCATGGGCCGGCGCCCGCAGCTCGAAGGCCTGGGCCTTGAGACACTGGGGCTTGAGCTGGACGAGCACGGGCAGCCGCCCGTGAGCCGGCAGACACTGCAAGTCGGCGAGCTGCCGCTGTTCCTCGCGGGCGATGCCAATGGCGACCGCCCCTTGTTGCATGAGGCCGTGGACGAAGGCCATATCGCAGGCACCAACGCCATGGCAGAGAACGTGGCCTGCTTTGAGCGGCGCACGCCGCTGTCCATTGTCTTCAGCTCGCCCAACGCGGCCGTGGTGGGCCAGCCCATGAAGGCGCTGCTGGGGCAGGACTTCGTGGTGGGCCGCGTGGACTTTGCGCACCAGGGGCGTGCACGCGCTGCGCAGCGCAACGCGGGCCTGCTTCATGTCTATGCGGACCCGGCCAGCGGCCTGCTGCTGGGCGCGGAAATGTGTGCACCGGGCGGCGAGCATCTGGCCCATCTGCTGGCCCTGGCCGTGCAGCAGCAACTGACCGTGCACGAGTTGCTGCGTGCGCCCTTCTACCACCCCGTGCTGGAAGAGGGCCTGCGCACCGCCCTGCGCGACGCGGTAAGCCAGTTGCGCGAGCCGCCGCCGTCCGACCTGGGCAACTGCGATCCCTTGCCCATGGACGATTGATCTCGCGCGGCCCAGGGCCGCACGCGGATCAAGCCCGGGGCGCGCTCTGCGGTGCGCTTCCTTCCGACAGCGTCCACCCGCCATTGCCATCGACCGCCAGCGCGTGGGTATGGAAACCCGCCAGCGTGCTGCGGTGGCCCACGCTCACCAGCATGGTCGAGCGCATCTGCTCGCGCAGCAGGGTGTACAGCGCATGCTCCAGGCCCTCATCCATGGCCGAGGTGGATTCATCGAGAAAGACGATGGCGGGCCGGTTGAACAGCACGCGGGCAAAGGCCAGGCGCTGCTGCTCGCCAATCGACAGGATGCGGGACCAATCCTGGTTCACATCCAGCTTGTCCGCCAGATGGGCTAGGCTGACCTGGCGCAGCGCCTGCTGCAGCCGCTCGTCATCCTGCGGCGATGCATCGGCGGGATAGGCAATAGCCGTGCGCAGGTCACCCAGCGGCAGATACGGACGCTGAGACAGGAACAGCGCCTGGTGGCCACCCGGGCGGCCCACCGTGCCTTCGGCGTGCGGCCACAGGCCGGCAATGGACCGCAGCAAGGTGGTCTTGCCGCTGCCCGAAGGCCCCTTGATCAGCAGCGCCTGGCCGGGAATGAGCTTCAGTTGCAGGCCGCTGAGCAGGTGGTGGCCATCAGGGCGGCTGACCTGCAGGTCCTCGATGTCCAGGGCGCCGGGTTGCTCTCTGTGGACGACCTGGGGCAGTTCGCGGGTCTGGGCATTGGCATCCAGAAAGCCGCACAGGCTGTCCAGCGCAGCGCGGTACTGGGCGAAGGTGTCGTAGGAGGTTCGGAAGAAGGACAGCGCATCCTGCACCTGCCCAAAGGCCTGCGAGGTCTGCATCACATCACCGAGCTTGATGGCACCGCTGAAAAAGCGCGGCGCCTGCAGCAGAAAGGGAAAGACCACGGCCACCTGGTTGACGGTGAGGTTGAAGCCGTCGAACTTCAGGCTGCGGTAGACCAGCGCCCAGACATTGGCGATCAATGCCGAGAAGCGCGTCAAAAGCGTGTTGCGTTCGATGGCCGCGCCCTGGTAGAAGGCGATGTTCTCCGCGTATTCGCGCACGCGCACCAGGGCGTAGCGGAAGTTGGCGGTGAGCCTCTCGTTCAGGAAGTTCAGCCGGATCAGCGGCTGGCCCAGGCGAAAGGCGATCAGCGTGGCGACGATCACATAGACGTAGACCGCAAAGACCATGGCCCGCGGAACCTCCACGCCCGCCACGGCAATGGGCGCGGACAGCCCCCAGAGAATGCCCGTGAACGCTACCAGCGAGACCACCGCGCTGACGGCACCCAGCGCCAGGGTCAGCGAGTTCGAGACAAAGGTGTTCACATCCAGCTCGATGCGCTGGTCGGGGTTGTCCACCGGCTCGTCCAGGAAGTGGCTGCGGTAGTAGGCATCGCCGCGCATCCAGTCGGTGGTCACGCGCTCATTGAGCCAGACCCGCCAGCGGATGCGGAACGCCTGGTTCACATAGAAATTGAACAGCTCGCGCAGGATGTGGATGGTGGCCAGCACCGCGAAGATGCCCAGAAATCGCCAAAAGCCCTTCTGGTCCAGCTCCTGCAGCGCGCTGTAGAACCCGTTGTACCAGTAGGAAAACAGCACGTTCATGCGCACAGAGACCAGGGCCAGCACCAGCATGAACACCAGCAGCGGCCACCAGCTGTTTCTGGGGTGCAGGAACGGGCCGGCCAGCTGCCAGAACTGCCGACCCCAGCGGGTGAATCGCACCACCAGCAGCGCCACGGCCGCGAAAGCCACGACGGTGATCACTGATGCCGCCGCCAGCCAGACCAGGCTTTCCTGCAGCGCCTTGCTCCAATCCATGTCCATGCCGGAGATCCTCGGGTTGTGTGGGTGGAGAGAATCTACTCCTGTTCAGGCAGGCAGGCAGGCAGGCCGGCGGGCAGGCCCGGGTGCATGCCGGCAGCAAGCCATCTGCGCTTGCAATGCCCCCATCGCCGTTGCCGATGGGGCCGCTGCCGACGAGGCCGCTGCGCAGGATTAATATTCCGTGCGTGCCACCCCGAGGCAGGCACGGAGACAGGATCGGCCCGCACGGTTCCACCCCATGACAACAGCGATGCCGTCCCCGGGCCCTGCCCGGGCGGCCCAGATACAAGCCAGAACATGCCCGCATCGCCGCCCCAGGCTTCCCCGCCACACGACACCGCCGATGCGCCTGCACAGCGCCCCGCCCCCGCCAACCTGCGCGACCTGTTCTGGTCCTTCACCTGGCTGGCCCTGCAGGGCTTTGGCGGCGTGCTGGCTGTGGTGCAGCGCGAGCTGGTCGAGAAAAAGCGCTGGCTGACCAACGACGAGTTCATGGAGGACTGGGCCGTGGCCCAGATCATGCCCGGGCCCAATGTGGTCAACCTGTCCATCACTATTGGCGAGCGCTACTTCGGCTGGCGTGGTGCCGTGGTGGCCGTGTGCGGGATGCTGTGCTTTCCCATGCTGCTGGTGCTGACGCTGACCGTGATCTATTCGCAGCTGGCCGACCACCCCGCCATGGCCGGGGCGCTGCGCGGCATGGGCGCCGTCGCGGCCGGCCTGGTGGCGGGCATGGGGCTGAAGCTGACCAGCACGCTGAGCCGACACCCGCTGGGGCGCTGGTGCAGCGCGGCCCTGGCGCTGGCCTCGTTCATTGCCATGGCCGTGCTGCGCGTGCCGCTGGCCTGGGTGCTGCTGGTGGTCGGCGGTGCCGGCTGCGTGCTGACCTGGAGAAAGCTCGCCCCATGAACGCCGCCCAACAGATCGCCCTGAACCTGCAGCCCGCCGACTGGCTGCAGTTGCTGCTGTATTTCCTGACGCTGTCGCTGATGGCCGTGGGCGGCGCCATTGCCACGGCGCCCGACATGCACCGCTTTCTGGTCGATGGCCACGGCTGGCTCAGCGAGGCGCAGTTCAGCAGCTCCATCGCCATCGCCCAGGCGGCGCCCGGGCCCAATGTTCTCTTCATCGCCCTGCTGGGCTGGAACCTGGGCCTGAACGCGGGCGGGGGCACCGGGCCGCTGGCATGGACCTTTGGCGCGCTGGGCGTGACCATCTGCATGGTCGGCATCCTGCTGCCCAGCTCCCTGCTGGCCTGGCAGGCCTCGCGCTGGGGCCAGCGCAACAGGAACCGGCGCGGCGTACGTGCCTTCAAGCAGGGCATGGGGCCGCTGGTCATCGGGCTGCTGCTGGCCACGGGCTGGCTGCTGGGCAGCGCCAGCGGCCGCCCGGCACAGGACTGGCGCCTGTGGCTGCTGACCCTGGCCTGCGCCCTGCTGGTGTGGCGCACGCGCATCCACCTGCTGTGGCTGCTGGGTGCGGGCGCGCTGCTGGGTGCGCTGGGCTGGATCTGAGAGGTCCTGAGGACTACCCTGGTTTTTTCGTCAAAAGGAGCCGTACATGGCGCAAGCCCCTTCCCTTCGTTCCCTGGGCCGCAGCGGCCTGCAGGTCTCGCCGCTGTGCTTTGGCGGCAATGTCTTCGGCTGGACCGTGGACGAGGCCACGTCGTTCTCGCTGCTCGACGCCTGGCTGGATGCCGGCATGAACTTCATCGACACGGCCGACGTGTACTCGCGTTGGGCGCCGGGCCATGCGGGCGGCGAGTCGGAGACCGTGATCGGCAAATGGCTCAGGCGCAGCGGACGGCGCGCCGACATCGTGCTGGCCACCAAGGTCGGCAAGGACATGGGCGAGGGCCGGGTGGGCCTGCGCCCCGAGTACATCCGCCAGGCCGTGGATGCCTCGCTGCAGCGCCTGCAGACGGACTACATCGACCTGTACCAGTCGCATGACGACGACGCCAGCGTGCCGCTGGCCGATACCCTGGGCGCCTTTGCAGACCTGATCGCCGCAGGCAAGGTGCGGGCCATCGGCGCCTCCAACCACAGCGCGCCGCGCCTGGCCGAGGCCCTGCGCACCAGCGCCGAGCTGGGCCTGCCGCGCTACGAGAGCCTGCAGCCGCTGTACAACCTGTACGACCGCGCCGTGCTCGAGCGCGATCTGGCGCCGCTGTGCGCGGCCGAGCAGGTGGGCATCATCAACTTCTATGCGCTGGCAGCAGGTTTTCTGACGGGCAAGTACCGCAGCAGCGAAGACGCAGCCAAGAGTGCGCGCGGCGGCAAGACCGTGGCCACCTACCTGAACCCGCGCGGCCTGCGCATTGTGCAGGCCCTGGACGCCGTGGCCGCGCGCCTGAACAGCCAGCCCGCGTGCGTGGCCCTGGCCTGGCAGATGCAGCGCCCGTTTGTGACTTCGCCCATCGCAAGCGCGACCTCGCTGGCCCAGTTGCAGCAACTGGTGCAGGCCACGCGCCTGCAGCTGTCGGCTCAGGACGTGGCCGAGCTCAACCAGGCCAGTCAGGAAGAAGGCGCAAGGGACTGACCTGCGCAGGCCAGGGCAGCCTGCCCGCCCTGGCCCAGGGCCTCTCAGCCCGCCAGCAGCGCGGGCAGGATCTGGGCCGATGGGCCGCGCAGGCACTGGTGCGCTGCGTCATCCAGCTCGGAAGGTGCCGGGTTGATGACGGCCACGTGCGCGCCTGCCCGGCGCGCGATTCGGGCCAGCCCCGCTGCCGGATACACGGCGCCCGAGGTGCCGACCACCAGCAGTACCTCGCAGCGCTGCACGGCAGCCTCGGCGGCCTGCCATACGCCCATGGGCAGGGACTCGCCGAACCAGACCACGCCCGGGCGCACCAGGTTGCCGCAAACAGGGCACTGCGGAGGCTCGCCAGGGTTCTGCCCGGCCAGGTCGCAGCAGGCGCGGGGCCGCTCGAGCCAGCGGTCGCGCATCAACTCGCCATGCAGGCACAGCACGCCGGGGCTGCCCGCGCGCTGGTGCAGGCCATCCACGTTCTGCGTGACCAGGGTCATGCGGCCCGGGTGCTGCAAGGCCCACTGCGCCAGCGCATGGTGGCCTGCATTGGGCTGCACTGCCGCCACGGCCTCGCGCCGGTGCGCATACCACTGCCACACGCGCTGCGGATGGGCGCGAAAGCCCGCCTCGCTGGCCATGTCCTGCGGGTTGAACTGCGCCCAGTAGCTGTTCTTGTCATCGCGGAACGTGGGCACGCCGGACTCGGCACTGACGCCTGCGCCCGTGAGCACGGCGATGTGCGCTGCATGCGCGATGCGCTCGCGCAGCTCGTGGAGCTCACCCTGGCCGGGCAGTTCAGCGGCAGCCGCAGGCAGCGAAGTGGGGGAAGGTTCGTCGGGCATTGGAGGGCGAAGGAAAAAAGCAGGCCATTGTGCGGCAGCGCCGCCCCAGGGCGCATCAAATTCCTTTTTCCACCATCTCCAACAGGCGCAGCGCCAGCGCACGCCGCTGCTCGGGTGTGGCACGGCGCAGCGGGCCGTCGATCACCAGCAAGGCCATGCCGTGCACGGCCGACCAGGCCAGGAACTCGGCCTGGGGACGGCGCTCGGGCGGCAGCACGCCGGCCTCGGCCATGCTGTCCAGCGCGTAGCCCAGCAGCTCGAACGGGTTCAGGCCCATGGCCGCCGCACGCGTGGTGTCGGGCGGCAGGTCCACGTCGTACTCGATGGAGGCAAAGGCCGTGCGGAACCAGCCGGTCTCCGTCTGGGCAAAGCCCAGGTAGCCCCGGCCCACGGCAGCCAGCAAGGCGCGTGAGCGCTGCAGCGCATCGGGCAGGGCACGGGCCTGGACCATTTCGGCCTCGATGGCCGCGGCCAGTGCGCCCAGGGCCGCAGCGCGCACGGCGTCAAACAAGGCCTGGCGATTGGCAAAGTGGCGATAGGCGGCATTCGGCGCCACGCCCGCCCGGCGCGTAGCCTCGCGCAGCACGATGGCCTGGGGACCACCTTCACGCGCCAGTGCCAGGCCAGCCTCGACCAGGGCCTGGCGCAGGTCGCCGTGGTGGTATGACTCACGCCTGACACGTCGCTGCGTCACTGTTTTGCTTCCTTTTTTTCTGCATGACCACGTCACACATAAGGGACGACAGCCTTGCCCCGCCGATTTACAGCTTGACACCGAAGCTGACAGCGCCTGATGTGGACAGCGTCCATTTTAGTCCCTAGCATATGTGAACGGCGTACACACGCCGGGCAGAAATCGATAAAAAGCCGGCATCGAACGGCAAAAACGGTTTTCACCGTCACCAAGGAGACAAGCATGGCTTTGCACACCGGCCGCATCCAGCCCTGCCTCTGGTTTGACAACCAGGGCGAGCAGGCGGCGCGCTTCTATACGGAAGTCTTTCCCGATTCCCGCATCACGGCCATTGCCCGCTATGGCGAAGCCGGCCACGACATCCACGGCAGGCCGGCGGGCAGCGTGATGACAGTGCAATTCGAGCTGGACGGCCAGCCCTTTCTGGCGCTCAACGGCGGCCCGATGTTCCGCTTCAACGAGGCCGTCTCGCTGATGGTCAGTTGCGAAACGCAGGACGAGATAGACCACTACTGGGGCGCCCTGTCCGAGGGCGGCGACCCGGCGGCGCGTCAATGCGGCTGGCTCAAGGACCGCCATGGCCTGTCGTGGCAAATCGTTCCGGCCCAGATGGCGGGCTGGATGGGGGGCCCCGACATGGCCGCCGCCCAGCGCGTGATGCAGGCCCTGCTGGGCATGCAAAAGCTGGACATCGCCGCTCTTGAGCGCGCGCATGACGGCCGCTGAGGCCTCCTGCGCCCATCCTCCCACTCCTCTCCCCCGCCCCTCGCCACCATCCACTTCAGGAGCGTCCCATGCAATTCATTCCCTATCTGAACTTCAACGGCAACTGCGCCGAGGCCTTTGCCTTCTACGCCAGGCTGTTCGGCGGCACCATCGTGCACCAGAGCACCTTTGGCGAGACACCGGGCATGGAGCAGATGCCCGATTCCGCCAAGGGGCTCATCATGCATGCCCACCTGCAGATCAAGGACCAGGCGCTGATGGCCTCGGACGCCACCGACAACTGCGGTGGCGGCGGCTACCAGCAGGCCCAGGGCATGTGGATCTCGATCGGCGTGGACGACGCCACCGAAGGCGGCCGCATCTTCAACGCGCTGGCTGAAGGCGGCAAGGTGACCATGCCCTTCCAGGCCACGTTCTGGTCGCCGGGCTTTGGCATGGTGACGGACCGCTTCAACACACCCTGGATGGTCAACGTCAAGGGCGAGGCCTGAACAAGGCCGGCCGACACATTGCCTCTGTCACCCAAGAAGGAGTCTTCATGAACGCCAACCCAGTCGTCTGGTTCGAGATCCATGTGCAGGACATGGCGCGTGCGCGCCGGTTCTATGAAACCGTCTTCCAGGGCAAGCTGGAGCATCTGCCCGCGCCCGATGGCTCCGACAGCCAGGAGATGCTGTCCTTTCCGATGGACATGACAGGCCCCGGCGCGGGCGGAATGCTGGTGCGGATGGACGGCGCACCTTCCGGCGGCGGCGGCACCCTGGTCTATTTCGGCTGCGAGGACTGCGCCATCGAACAGGGCCGCGTCGAGGCCGCAGGCGGGCGCATCGAGCAGGCCAAATTCTCCATAGGCCCCCACGGGCACTGCGCCGTCGTGGTGGACACCGAGGGCAACCGAATCGGCCTGCATTCCATGCAATGAGGAGCGCCATGACAGCACAAGACCTTCCCGAACACGCCAACGACCTGGTGCTCACGCGCCTGCTGGACATTCCTGCCGACAGGCTCTACCGCTGCTGGACCGAACCCGCGCTGATCCAGCAATGGTTTGCGCCCAGCCCCTGGAGCGTGTCCCGCGTGGACAACGATGTGCGGCCCGGCGGCCACAGCCTCATCGTCATGCGCAGCCCTGAAGGCCAGGAGATGCCCGGCAGCGGCGTCTACCTGGAAGTCATTCCCACCCGGCGCCTGGTCTTCACCGACGCCTTCACCCAAGGCTGGGTGCCAGCCGACAAGCCCTTCATGACGGGCATCGTCACCTTCGACCCCGAAGGCAGCCAGACCCGCTATACCGCCCGGGTGCGCCATTGGAATGCCGCCGACCGCGCCCAGCACGAGGCCATGGGTTTTCACACCGGCTGGGGCCAGTGCACGGACCAGCTGGCCGAGCTCGCAGCCCGGCTCTGAAGCCGGATTTCACCAGGAGAGAGCCATGCACTACATCGACGGATTCGTGCTGCCCGTTCCCCGGGCCAACCTGCAGGCCTACCGCGAGGTGGCGCAGGCCGCAGGCAAGGTATGGATGGAGTACGGCGCGCTGCAGTACTGGGAATGCGCGGGCGACGACGTGCCCATGGGCAAGCTGACCTCGTTTCCCCAGGCCGTGCAGCTCAAGGAAGGCGAGATCGTGTTCTTCTCATGGATCATCTATGCGTCGCGCGCGGAGCGCGACCGCATCAATGCCGCCGTCATGAAGGACCCGCGCATTGCCTCCATGGACCCGGCCACCATGCCCTTCGACGCCAAGCGCATGTTCTGGGGCGGCTTCGAGAGCGTGGTGGAACTGGGCACGGGTGAGGGTGCAAGTGCGGGCGCCAGCGGCGCGCCGGCCTAGATCTGGTCAGCCGGGGCGGCAGACACGGCAGGCGTGGTGCCCTGGCCGCGCTGGCGCAGCGCTTCGTACAGGCACACGCCGCTGGCCACGGACACGTTGAGGCTGGAGACGGCGCCCATCATGGGGATGCCGATCAGCTCGTCGCAGGTCTTGCGCGTGAGCTGGCGCATGCCGTCGCCTTCGGCGCCCAGCACCAGGGCCGTGGGGCCCGTGAGGTCCACCTCGTACAGGGTCTTGGGCGCATCGTCGCTGGTGCCGATGATCCAGATGTCGCGCTCCTTGAGCTCATTGAGCGTGCGCGCCAGGTTGGTGACCATGAAATAGGGCACGGTCTCGGCCGCGCCGCTGGCCACCTTGGCCACGGTGGCGTTCACGCCTACCGCATGGTCCTTGGGCGCAATCACCGCATGGGCGCCGGCGCCATCGGCCACGCGCAGGCAGGCCCCCAGGTTGTGCGGATCGGTCACGCCGTCCAGCACCAGCAGCAGGGGCTTGCTGATGCCGTCAGCCTCCAGCTGCTCCAGCAATTCGTCCAGCGAATGCACCTGGGCCACGGCCTCCACGCGCGCGGCCACGCCCTGGTGGCCATGGCTGCCAGCCAGCTTGGCTAGGCGTTCACCGTCGGCCTCGATCAGCCGGACGCCGGCCGACTTGGCGCGGTCGAGGAACTGCCGCATGCGCGCATCGCGGCGCGTGGCCTCGTAGTAGACCTCGATGATGGATTGGGGCGCGGTCTTCATGCGCACGCCGACGGCGTGGAAGCCGAAGAGAACTTTGGGGGACGACATGGGGCGCAATTATCCCGCCAAT
This sequence comes from Delftia sp. JD2, assembly GCF_001682645.1. Taxonomy (NCBI): domain Bacteria; kingdom Pseudomonadati; phylum Pseudomonadota; class Betaproteobacteria; order Burkholderiales; family Comamonadaceae; genus Delftia; species Delftia sp. JD2. Next base: position 49,857 of record NZ_LFJT01000020.1, on the reverse strand, counting down.
TGAGCGGTGCCCCGGGCCCCGCCTTGCGAAGCCCGTCTGCGCGCAACGGCTCCTGTGGTTTTTACGTAGCCGCTACACTGCGCGGCTTGGCCGCCTTCCAGCAGCCCTGCACATTGCGGCATGCACCGTAGCCACGGGCATGCCGCTTTGCATTTTTCCATCGCTTGAGTTTTTTCCTTTTCTTTGCCAACCATCATGCTCAAAGCCCTCTTCGCCCGGCTTGCCCGCACCAGCCTGGTCGGCCAGATCGCCATCAGCCTGGTCGCTGGCGGCCTGCTGGCCTGGCTCTGGCCCGAGGCCGCCCAGTCCGTGTCCCTGCTGGGCACGCTGTTCATCTCCGCCCTCAAGGCCGTGGCGCCCGTGCTGGTGCTGCTGCTGGTGGTCTCGGCCACCAGCAACCACCGGCCTGGCCAGGCCACGCAGATCCGCCCCATCCTGTGGCTGTATGTGCTGGGCACCTTTGCGGCGGCCGTGGTCGCCGTGGCGGCCAGCATGGCCTTCCCTTCCACCATCCAGTTCAAGGATGCCGCCCCGGCCCAGGGCGCGCCCGGGCGCATTGGCGAAGTGCTGATGGCCCTGGTGCAAAGCGCCTTCGACAACCCCGTGCGTGCGCTGATGAATGCCAACTACATCGGCATCCTCGCCTGGGCACTGGCCATGGGCATGGCCCTGCGTCATGCCTCGGAGTCCACGCGCACCGTGATGCAGGACCTGGGCCAGGCCATCACCCGCGTGATCCAGGGCGTGATCCGTCTGGCGCCGCTGGGCATCTTCGGCCTGGTGGCAGGCACCTTTGCCCAGTCGGGCCTGGAAAAGCTGCTGGACTACGCGCACCTGCTGGCCGTGCTGCTGGGCTGCATGCTCTTCGTGGCCCTGGTGGTGAACCCGCTCATCGTCTGGACACAGACGCGCCGCAACCCCTATCCGCTGGTGCTGACCTGCCTGCGCGAGAGCGCGGTGACGGCCTTCTTCACGCGCAGCTCGGCCGCCAACATTCCGGTGAACCTGGCGCTGGCCAAGCGCCTGGGCCTGGATGAGGACACCTACAGCGTCTCCATCCCGCTGGGCGCCACCATCAACATGGCCGGCGCCGCCGTCACCATCAGCGTGCTCTCGCTGGCTGCGGCCCATACGCTGGGCATCGAGGTCGATCTGCTGACCGCCATCTTGCTGTGCGTGGTGTCCGCGGTCTGCGCCTGCGGCGCCTCGGGCGTGGCCGGCGGCTCGCTGCTGCTGATTCCACTGGCCTGCAGCCTGTTCGGCATCTCCAACGATCTGGCCATGCAGGTGGTTGGCGTGGGCTTTGTGATCGGCGTGATCCAGGACTCGGCCGAAACCGCGCTGAACTCCTCGACCGACGTGATCTTCACGGCGGCTGCCTGCGAGGCAGCCGGGCGCCGTGAGGCCGTGGCGGCCTGAGCGCCACCCCTTGCTGGCGCCCCGATCAGGCCGCCAGCGCCTGCCCCTCTTCGATGCTGGCGACGCGGCCGGCCTCGATGGTCACGCGGCGCTCGCAGCGCGCGGCGATGGCTCGGTCATGAGTGACCATGACCAGCGTCGTGCCGCGTTCGCGGTTGAGCGCGAACATCAGCTCCATGATGGTTTCGCCGGTCGCAAAGTCCAGGCTGCCCGTGGGCTCGTCGGCCAGCAGCACGGCGGGCTCGACCACGAAGGCGCGGGCCAGCGCCACGCGCTGCTGCTCGCCGCCCGACAGCAGCTTGGGATAGTGACCCAGGCGCTGGCCCAGGCCCACGCGCTCCAGCATCTCGGTGGCGCGGCGGCGGGCCTCGCGGCTGCCTGCCAGCTCCAGCGGTAGCATCACGTTCTCCAGCGCCGTCAGATTGCCCAGCAGCTGGAAGCTCTGAAACACAAAGCCGAGCTTTTGCGCGCGCACGGCGGCGCGTGCATCTTCATCCAGCGCGAACATGTCTTGGCCCTGCAGCCGCACCGTGCCGCGCGTGGGCGTATCCAGGCCGGCAAGAATGGACAGCAGCGTGCTTTTGCCCGAGCCCGAGGCACCGACGATGGCCACGGTTTCCCTTGCGGCAAAACGCAGATCGATATCCCGCAGAATATCCAGTGTTCCGGTCGAATCGCTGACCGACTTGAAGACATGCTCGACTTCGATCAGGGGCTGGGCAGTGCTTTGTGACATGGAGGATGGGAAGACGATGCAAGACAAGCTGCGCGCAATGCGCCGACGCCGCCACTTTATATCGGCCGGCTTGGCCTTCGGCCTGCTGGGTACTTGGACGGCCACGTCCACGTGGGCAGCCGAGACGGGCCCGCTGCTGGTGCTGGGCGACTCGCTGAGTGCCGAATACGGACTGGCCCGTGGCACGGGCTGGGTGGCACTGCTGCAAAAGCGCCTGCAGGAGAGCCCAAAGAATGTGCCGCTGGTCAACGCCAGCGTGAGCGGCGAGACCACCTCGGGCGGCCGCTCTCGCCTGCCTGCCTTGCTCAAGCAGCACAAGCCATCGGTGGTGGTGATCGAATTGGGTGGCAACGATGCGCTGCGGGGTCTGCCGCTGCAAAGCACGCAGGGCAATCTGGACGCCATGGTGCGCGCGGCCCGGGATGCCGGAGCCAAGGTGCTGCTGGTGGGCATGCAGGTGCCGCCCAACTATGGCAGCGGCTATACGCGCCAGTTCGAGCAGTTGTTTGCCAAGGTGGCGCAGGAGCAGAAGGTGCCGCTGGTGCCCTTCCTGCTGGCCGGCATCGGTGATGCGGCCGATTCGGCCCAGTGGTTCCAGGCCGACCGCATCCACCCCACGGCCAAGGCCCAGCCGCGCATGCTGGACAACGTCTGGCCCCAGCTCAGCAAGCTGCTGCCCTGAGCTCAGGGCAGGCAGGGTGTCAGTTGCTGCGGCCTTCCTCGCCGGGACGGGCTGCTGCAGGAGATGCCTGCGCATTACCTTCTGAGCCGCCGCCCTCATGGTCGTCGGGTCTTTTTTCAGCCTTGGCCTTCTCCTTCTCTAGCTTCTTCTGCTTCTTGGCCAGTTCGCGCTGGCGTTTTTCATAGGCGTAATTGGGTGTCGCCACAGGTGGACTCCTCTGTTGTTGCAAGCCCCACTGTAGCCGCAAGACGGGGCCTGCCAGGAAAACCTCAGGATATGGTGGACGCAGGCACGGCGGAATCGCCCACGCTGCAACGGTATGCATGCCAACTGGCACAGCCCAGCAAAGGCCCCACCAGCAGCAGGCCCGCGCCATGCCACCACAGGGAAACCGCCACCAGCACGGTGATGATCGCGGCCCACTGCAGCATGACGGCCAGGTTCAGGCCGACCACGCGCATGCTGGTGATGCAAGCCGTGAGCGCATCGCAGCCCCGGTCCAGCATGGCCGGCAGCGCCACCACCATGCTGGCGAATACCAGGGCCGCGAAGGCGCCGCCGACCAGCAGGTAGATGGCCAGGAATTCCCAGTTCTCGGGCCGCGCCACGGCCTGCAGCATGCCGGCCGTGGTCGGCATGCCGGTATCGAAGAACACGGCAAAGACCACCATGGAGGCGCGCGCCCAGAGCATCTCCAGCACCAGCAGCACCATGACCAGCATGCCCATGCTGCCCATCTGCGTGTCCCAGCAGGTCAGCGAGCTGCTCAGTTGGGGCGGCAAGCCCCGCTCCAGCCGGCGGCTGGTGTCGTACAGGCCCATGGCCAGGAAGGGGCCGATGAGCAGGCAGCCGCTGGCCATGGCCATGCTGTATTCCGGGCTGGCGCGGAACACCCAGCCGATCAGCAGGGCCATGGCCCAGAAGCACAGGCCGTAGAACAGCGCCACGCCGGGCGCACGCCGCAGATCGCGCCAGCCCAGGGCCAGCCAGCGCCAGGGATCGGCCATGCGCAGCAGTTGCACCTGCAGCATGCCCGCCGGGTTGTCGGAAGCTTTCTCGGGAGCGGGGGATGCCTGCATGCCTGGACCTCCTGGATCAGCGAGTCCAAAGTTATCGCAGCCATGGCACTGCTGCCATGGCGGAAACTACCGAGGCCCGCCCAGACACCCAGGTCTGTACCCGAGTCTGCACTCAGGCCTGGACCAGCTTGCCCGGCTGGCCGGGCAGCACCTTCCAGGCCGCATCGCGCACAGCCTGGTACTGGCGGCTGAACACGGTGTCCACGTAGATCCACTCGGCCTGGCAGGCCTGCGGCGTGGCCGTGACGATCATGTAGCCACGGCGCGAGGTATCGCAGTACTTGAGCGTGGAGATGAATTGCAGCAGCGCGCCACGCAACTGGGACGGGTCCTGGCCCGACAGATATTCCTCGAAACCCGGCGAGCTGACGGACGAGGTGGCGAACTCCACGCCCACGGCCTGCCCGCTGCGGTCACGCAGTTCGCTGGCCCAGGCATTGTGGGTGTCGCCCGCCAGCACGACCAGGTTCTTGCCCAGGCTGCGCGCCGTGGCCAGCACGGTCTCGCGTGCCACGGCATAGCCGTCCCAGGCATCGAGGTTGTAGGGAATGCTGGGCTGGGCCAGGATGGCCTTTTCCGCCGCCGTCAGGCTGGCCGGGTTCGCCTGCGCCTTGGTCAGCAGCGCCGCGTAGGCCGGCAGCGAAACACCGCTGCCGGGGCTGAGTATGTCCATCAGCAAGGGCGCCGGCAGCTCCATGCGCCCCATCAGCACCTGCTGGCCCAGCATCTGCCAGGTGGCCTGCGAGGCCGCCAGCTGCTGGCCCAGCCACTGGGTCTGGGTGACGCCCATGAGCTGGCGCGCAGGATTGGCCATGTCGGAGGTGAAGCGTGCCGCGTCCAGGCCCTGGGCGGTGAAGTAGTCGGCGTAGTCCAGTTGTTTGTCGCGGCCGATGACGCGCGTATCCAGCATGTGCAGCGCCAGCAGGTCGCCGAAGGCGAAGCTGCGGTAGATGATCTCGGGCTGCGCGTTGCGCGTGGGCATCCACTCGTGATAGGCCTTGAGCGCGGCCACCTTGCGCAGTTCGAAATCGCCCTCGGTGGCCGGCTGGTGGTTTTCGGCGCCGTGCATCCAGGTGTCGTTGGAGACTTCGTGATCGTCCCAGACGGCGATCATGGGCGCTGCCGCATGCAGGGCCTGCAGGTCGGCATCGCTCTTGTACTGGGCATGGCGCTGGCGGTAGTCGGCCAGGCTGACGATTTCGTTGGCCGGCAGGCTCTGGCGCTGCATGGCTTCGGCCTTGCCATTGGCATAGCCTCCGCGTGCGTACTCATAGATGTAGTCGCCCAGGTGCACGGTGGCATCCAGGTCGCCCTGGCGCGCGGCATGCGCGTAGACGTTGAAGTAGCCCGCCGGGTAGTTGGCGCAGGAGAACACGGCCAGCTTGACCTGCTGCACGGCGCCCACGGGCAGGGTGCGCGTGCGGCCCGTGGCGCTGGTCATGCCCTGGCAGCGAAAGCGGTAGTGGTAGCGCGTGGCCGGCTTGAGGCCCGTGGCGTCGGCCTTGAAGGTGAAGTCCTGGGTGGCGCGCGCCATGGCCTTGCCCGACACCACGATGGTCTTGAAGTCGGCGTCCGAGGCCAGCTCCCACTCCACCTCGATGTCGCTGGAATGGCCCTGGGGTGGCGTCACGCGGGTCCAGAGGATGACGCGGTCACTCAACGGGTCGCCGCTGGCCACGCCGTGGCGGAACTCGACGGGAATGCTGCTGTCGCCATCGGAGCCGCCGCAGCCGGCCAGTGGCAGCGCCAGGGCCGATGCGCCCATGCCGCGCACGAAATGGCGGCGGCTGGCCACGATGCCGGACCCATTGGACGCGGTCTTCGCGTGCTGCAGGATATTGGTGATGCTCTCTTTGTGCTTCATGCTGGACCAGGGCCTGGAGGCCCCCGTGGGATGGTATGAAGCCAACGAGCATCGGTGTTGCCGGTGACAGGCGCATGTCACCGGCGCCTGGCGCTCAACTATGCGAACGCGGCGGCCAGGGCCTGCTCCAGGTCGGCACGCAGGTCCTGCACGGCCTCCAGGCCGATGGCAAAGCGCACCACAGTGCCGCTGCGCAGCTGGGGCGTGGGGCAGCTGCGCATGGACGGCAGCTCATAGGGCACGACCAGGCTGATGGGACCGCCCCAGCTGTAGCCGATCTTGAACAGGCGCAGGCTGTCGCAGAAGCGGTCCACGGCCGGCTGGCCGTGGCGCGGGTCGATGACCACGCTGAACAGGCCGGCCGCCACGCCCTCGCCGCCGCCGGCGGCTCCGCACAGGGCCTTCCAGTTCTCGTGGCCCGGAGCGCCTTCCAGCGCGGGATGCAGCACCTGGACCACGGCCGGCTGCTGCTGCAGCCAGCGCGCCAGCTCGCGCGCGGCGCGGTCCTGTGCGTGATAGCGCAGCGCAATGCTGGGCAGCGAGCGCAGCACGGCCTCGGTGTCGTTGCCGCCCACGCCCAGGCCCAGGCGCATATGGGCCAGCTTGATGCGCATGTGCAGCGCCTGGTCGCGCGTGATGATGCTGCCCATGAGCACATCGCCGCCGCCGCTGGGGTACTTGGTCAGCGCATGGACGGTGGCGTCCACCCCCAGGCTGTGCGAGCCGTCGCCCAGCAGGTCGAAGGGATTGAAGGCCAGGCCCGCGCCCCAGGTGTTGTCCAGCACGGTGGTGATGCCGCGCGCGCGGCACAGGCGCACCATGGCGATGAGGTCAGGGAACTCCATGGTCACCGAGCCCGGCGCCTCCAGCCAGACCAAACGCGTCTTGGGCGTGATTTTGGCTTCGAGGTCGGCAACATCCATGGCGTCATAGCACTGGTGGCGCACGCCGAAATGGGCCAGCTCGCCCTCGCTCAGGGTCTTGTTGGGACCGTAGGCGTTGTCGGGCAGCAGCATCTCGTCGCCGGTGCGCAGCAGGGCCAGGGAGGTGGTGGCGATGGCCGCCAGGCCGCTGGGCACCAGCAGGCATTGAAGGCCGCCTTCCAGCGCGCTCAGTCGCTCTTCCAGCAAGAAGGTGGTGGGCGTGCCGTGCAGGCCGTAGGTGTAGCTGCTCTTGTCCAGCCACTGGCGGCGGCGCATGGCCGCCACGTTCTCGAAGATCACCGTCGAGGCCTTGTGCACCGGCGGCTGCGGTGCGACAAAGCCTTCGGGCGGCTGGTAGGGATGGTGGATGAGATGGGTGCTGATCTGCAGGTCGGGTGTGCTCATGCAGCGCATCTTATGCGCTGGGCCACGGCGTTCAGGCATAAAAAAACCAGGCGGACGAAGCGCCTGGTTTTCATTGGGGGAGCAAAGCCGGTGGCTGCGATCAGCTGGCCTTGATCTCCAGCATGTTGCTGACGTTGTTCACGCCCTTGACGGCCTTGGCAATGTCGCCGGCGCGCATCTTGAGCGCATCGCTGGGCACCGAGCCGGTCAGCGTGACGGCGCCGGCCTTGGTGTCCACGTCGATCTTGAGGGCGGAAATATCGGGTTCCTTGATCAGGTCGGCCTTGATCTGGGCGGTGATGCCTGCATCGTCGAGCGCGGCGCCTGCCTGGCTCATGGCGTTGTTGGTGGCCGTTTCGGCCTTCATCGCGCCTTCCTCGATCTTGGTGCCGGCGCTGCTCATGGCGTTGTCGATCTTCTGGCCTGCGCTTTGCGCGGCCTGCTGGGACTGCTGGACGGCGGAGTCGAGCTTCTGGCCGGCAGTGTCTTCGGTCTTGCCGCATGCGGCGAGGCCGAAGGCCAGGGCGGACACGGCGAGGATGTGGCAGCAGCGTTGGGTGATGAAAGTCATGCGGTTACTCCTTGAATAGTTGTGAGGCGGTCAACACAGGCCTCGACTTTATTTATGGCCCTGGGACAAACCCATACGACGCCGACGCAAGCGCCTGTAGGACAAGCCCGAACATCCCGGCACCATCCAGTTAGCATGACAATAGCGGCCATGCATTCCCTGGCGCGCTGGTTTCCCTTCCTGGCATGGCCCAAACCCTCGGCAGCCGTGCTGCGCGGGGAGTTCTGGGCAGGTCTCACCGTTGGTCTGATGCTTCTGCCCCAGGGCGTGGCCTATGCAGCGCTTGCCGGCATGCCGCTGATCACCGGCATTTACGCCTCCATCGTCCCTGCCCTGGTGGCCGTGATGTTCAGCGGCTCGCCGCGCCTGGGTGTGGGGCCCACCGCCTTGAGTGCACTGCTGATCGGCGCCTCCCTCACGGGCCTGGCCGAACCCGGCTCCGCGCACTGGGTGGCCCTGGCCGCCTGGATGGCGATTCTTTCGGGCCTGGTGCAGTGGTCGCTGGGCCTGATGCGCGCCGGCTGGCTGCTCAACCTGGTGACCTCGCCCGTGCTCACGGGTTTCACACAGGCGGCAGCGCTGCTGATCCTGGCCTCGCAGTTGCCCACCCTGCTGGGACTGCGTTCGACCTGGAGCGCGGTCTGGAACACGCCTTCGCTGCAGCTTTTCGACTGGCAGTCCATCCTCTACGGCATTGCCAGCATTGCGCTGCTGGTGCTGGCCAAGCGCTGGCGTGCGGCCTTTCCCTCGGCCATCTTCATCATTGCGCTGACCGGCGTGATCAGCTGGGCCACGGACTTTGCCGATAACGGTGGCGCCGTGGTCGGCCACCTGCCGGCAGGCCTGCCCAGCTTCCAATTGCCGGGATTGCTGAGCTGGGACGAGTTCGGCGCCCTGGTGATGCCGGTGCTGGTGATCTCGCTGGTGAGCTTTCTGGAGACGGCCTCCAGCGCCCAGGTGGAGCATCAGCAGGCCGGCACGCGCTGGAACGAGAACCAGGACCTGGTCGCCCAGGGGCTGTCCAAGATCAGTGCAGGCCTGTTCGGCAGCTTTGCCACCAGCGCCTCGTTCTCGCGCTCGGCCGTGAACCTGCTGGCCGGCGCCAAGACAGGCTGGTCCAACGTGTTCTCCATCCTGCTGGTGGTCATCGTGGTGCTGTGGTTCATCCCGGCGCTGTACCACGTGCCCAAGGCGGCGCTGGCGGCCATCGTGATCACGGCCGTGGTCAACCTGGTCAAGCCGCGCGTGCTGCTGCAGTTGTTCAAGGTGTCGCGCGTGGAGGGCAGCATTGCGCTGGCCACGCTGCTGCTGACCATCGTCACGGCGCCGCGCATGTACTGGGGCGTGTTCGCGGGCATTGTGCTGAGCCTGGGCTACTTCCTCTACCAGCGCCTGCATCCGCGCATCATCGAAGTGGGCCAGCATCCCGACGGCAGCCTGCGCGACCGCAACCTCTGGCAACTGCCGCCGCTGGCGCCGGGCCTGCTGGCCCTGCGCATGGATGCCGAGCTGGACTTCGGCTCGGCCTCGGCCCTGGAGCGTCGTATCGGTGACGAATGGGCGCTGCGCCCGGAGACACACCATCTGTGCCTGCTGGCCCAGCCCATCAACCGCATCGACGTGACGGGCGTGGAGACCTTCGTGCGCCTGCAACTGCTGGCGGCCAAGCGCAGCGGCGTGCTGCATGTGGTGGGCCTGAAGCTGCCGGCCGAACAGGTGCTGCTGCGGGCGGGCGCCCTGCACCGCGGACCGCACCTGCGGCTGTACCGCACCGATGCGGAATTCCTCGCCGCCCTTGCCCTGCCGCCGTTCGTGCCTGCACCAGGATCAACATCTGTTACCTCCGATGGTGCAAAAGTCGATGCCGGCGCGGCGACAATCGAGCCTACACACTGATACACTTCACTGGCTTTTCATTCAGCCCTCCGTGACTGCCCCCGCATCCCACCAATCCGTATACCTGCGCGACCTGCGCCTGGCCACAGCCCACGCGCTGGTTACCCACGCTGGTGGGGCGGTCCATCTGCCCACGGATTCGCCGACGCGATATCTGCAGGCGCTGATCGATGAACTGTGCTCGCTGTCGCTGCGCGACCCGCTCACGGGGCTGGCCAACCGCCGCCATTTCCGCACCATTGCAGAGCGCGAGATCGACCGCGTGGCGCGGTCTGGCGAAGCGGCCCTGATGCTGATGCTGGACATCGACCATTTCAAGCAGATCAACGACCAGCACGGCCATATCGTGGGCGACCGGGTTCTGCAGTCGGTGGCCCGTACCCTGACCAATTGCGTGCGCCCCATGGACACTCTGGCCCGCTACGGAGGAGAGGAATTCGCCATCGTGCTGCCCGCCTGCCCTGCGACCTTCGGTGTCTCCGTGGCCGAACGCATACGCAGCGCCATCGAGCGCATGCCGGTGGTCATCTCACCCACGCTGACACTGCAGATCACCATCAGCATCGGCGGCGCCTATGCGCTGCAGTGGATACGCAGCACCACAACCTTGTGGACCGAGCGTGCCGACAAACAGTTGTACCTGGCCAAATCCGCCGGCCGCAACCGCGTGCACATTGAAGAACAACCTGACAGTACGGTAAGCGCGGAGGAAAAAAGCCTGCTTTTCGGACCTTTGTATGCCCCGTCCCCGTTTGACAATGGGCTGAATCCAGATATTGCAACCGATGTGGACCCCGAAGATGGACTCCGCTGATAGCCAGGTGGTAAGCGACAACGCCATTCCCCACCCCTCCCTGCCCGCTGCCGTTCCGATGAGCGATGCCGTGCGCGCCAAGCCGCGCGGACACATCATCGCCGTGACCAGCGGCAAGGGCGGCGTGGGCAAGACCTTCGTTTCGGCCAATCTGGCCGCAGCGCTGACACGCCATGGCCTCAAGGTCCTGGTGCTTGACGCCGACCTGGGTCTGGCCAACCTGGATGTGGTGCTCAACCTCTACCCCAAGGTCACGCTGCACGATGTATTCACCGGCCGTTCCTCGCTGGAGGAAGCCATCCTGCCCGCGCCCGGCGGCTACTCGGTGCTGCTGGCCGGCTCCGGGATGATCGAGTACTCGCGGCTCACGCCCGAGATCCGCCAGCAGTTCACGCACACCATCGAGACACTGGCCCCGCGCTACGACATCGTGCTGCTGGACACCGGCGCAGGCATCTCGGACGTGGTGCTGTTCTCCGTGTCCATGGCCACCGAGGTGCTGGTCATCGCCACGCCCGAGCCCACCTCGCTGACCGATGCCTATGCGGCCATCAAGGTGCTGGCCATCCAGCAAAAACGCCAGCAGATCCGCCTGGCCATCAACCAGGCGGCACGCCCCGGAGATGGCCGCGCCATCACGGGCCAGCTGCAGCAGGTGCTCAACCGCTTTGTCAACACGGCCTCCGGCGAGCCATTGCGGCTCACGCACCTGGGCGATATTCCATCCGACCCGGCCGTGCGCGAGGCGGTGATGCGCCGCCAGTTGCTGCTGCAGTCCATGCCCGGCGCACCGGCTTCGCTGGCAGTGGCCCAGCTGGCCAATAAAATCAAGGCCCTGCTGGTGTCGGGCGGCTGATCGGGTCGCCTCTCGCCGGCGCCCCGATCCAACCCGCGGCCTGTGCCGCACCCGCCTGCCTGCCCGTGTCCGACATCCTCAATATTTCCTGCTACAAGTTCACGCCGCTGCCCGATGCAGCGGCGCTGCGCGACACCCTGGCCGAACGCGCCCAGGCCCTGGCGCTCAAGGGCACCATCCTCCTGGCCGAGGAAGGCATCAACTTCTTCCTGGCCGGCCCCGCCCAGGCGGTTCACAGCTTCGTTGACCAGTTGCGCGCCGATGAGCGCTTTGCCGACCTGGCCCCCAAGGAGAGCTGGTCCGACACCGTGCCGTTTCGCAAGATGCTGGTCAAGGTCAAGCGCGAGATCATCCGCATGGACCACCCCACCATCCGCCCGGCAGAGGGCCGCGCGCCATCGGTCAGCCCCGCCACGCTGCGCCGCTGGCTGGAACAGGGCCACGATGACGAGGGCCGCGAGGTGGTGACGCTGGACACGCGCAACGACTTCGAGGTCGATGCCGGCGCCTTCAAGGACACCATCGACTGGCGCATCACCAAGTTCACCGAGTTCCCGCCCGCGCTGCGCGCCCACAAGGCCGAGCTGGCCGACAAGACCGTGGTCAGCTACTGCACGGGCGGCATACGCTGCGAGAAGGCCGCCATCCTGATGCGGGACGAAGGCCTGGAGCATGTCTACCAGTTGGAAGGCGGCATCCTCAAGTACTTCGAGGAAACCGACGGCGCCTTCTATGACGGCGGCTGCTTCGTCTTTGACGAGCGCCGGGCCGTGGACGCGGACCTGTCGGCCGCACCCCAGCTGGAGCATCCGAAGGCCCAGGAGACTCCGTCTCCATAGACCGGTCCCCCAGCCCTGACTTGAAGCCCCGGGGCATGCACGCCACGCTTGCGGCGTGCGACACCAATGCAGCTGCACCGACCGCCGCATCGGCCGCTGTTCAACCCAGGGCACGCACCGAGTTGCTGAGCGAGCGGGCGCAGGCCAGCAGCCCTGGGCCCAGGCGGGCTTGCGCTTCCTCCACCGTCCATCGGCTGGTCGGCGCGACGATGTGCACGGCAGCCACGGGGCGGCCATGGCTGCCGATGACGGGCGCGCCCAGCGTCATGTCGCCCAGAAAGAGTTCCTCCCGGTTGATGGCATAGCCGCGCCGACGCGCCTGGGCCAGCTCATCGAGGATGGCGGCCTCGTCCGTGATGGTGAAACGTGTGTGCGCGGTTCGCTCGCTCTGGCGCAGCAGGGCCAGGGCTTCTTCATCGGGCAGTGCGCTCAGCCAGGCTCGCCCCGAGGCAGTGCAGTACATGGGGATGCGGCTGCCAATGGGCATGTGCACCGGCACAAACTGGGCGCTGATGAAGCGTGCCACGTAGACCATCTCCAGCCCGTCGGGCTCGGTCAGACAGGTGGTCTCGGTCGTGATCTTGGTCAGCTCCGAAAGATACGGATTGGCCAGGTCGATCACCGGATTGGCCGCCAGGTAGTTGTAGCCCACGCGCATGACGCGCGGCGCGAGCTGGTAGCGCCGGGTTTGCGGATGCTTGCGGACATAGCCCAGTTGCTCCAGCGTGAACACCATGCGTTGCGCCGAGCTTTTGTTGATGCCCGCAGCGGCAGCCACATCGGCCAGCGTCATGCTCCGGTGCTGCGCGCTGAAGGCGCAGAGCACGGCCAGGCCCTTCTCCAGCGACTGGTTGAACAGTGGGTTGGTGTCGTCATCCATCGGTGACGAAGCGGGTTGAGGCGTTGCTTGCATGGCGCAAGTATAGGCATCCACTTCCAAAGAATCGCATATCGATTTCTTTGAATTGCTTAGTGGTTTTCTCTTATTTCCTAAAGATTCATCCACATTGATCATTGGCGCGGTTCCGAGAATTCTCCACTGCAGGCGAGGGGCTGCCCCCAAGGTGACCTGTCCCTGCTGTTTCCTTCCGTCGTTCACGCCAAGGAGTCAGGCAATGCCAGGTTTTGTCCACCGCGTCCTCCACCTCGCCCTGGGCATGTGTGCCGCCGGCGCCGTCGCGCTGGCTGCAGCGCAAGGCGGCAGCGCCCCGGCCAGCTACAACGTGGGCGCCACGCCCACCGGCATTCCGTTCACCTTTCTGGACGTCAAGAGCAACAGCATCCAGGGCATGATGGTCGACACCATGCAGGCCGTGGCCAAGGCGGGAGGCTTCCAGGCCCATGTGCAGCAGACCAGCTTTGCGGCGCTGATCCCCTCGCTCACATCCAGCAAGATCGACATCATCTCGGTCGCCATGCTCAAGACCGCCGCACGCCAGCAGGTGGTGGATTTCAGCGATGCGGTCTACTCCTACGGCGAGGGCCTGATCGTCAAGGCCGACGATGCCAAGGCCTATGTGTCATTGGACGACCTCAAGGGCGAGGTCGTCGGTGCCCAGGTGGGCACGGTGTTCTACGACCTGCTGCAGAAAAAGGGCATCTTCAGGGAAGTGCGCAGCTACGACTCGGTAGCCGACATGACGCGCGATCTGGCGCTTGGCCGCATCAAGGCAGGGCTGGGTGACCAGCCCATCATTGCCTACCAGATACGCCAGCACAGCTTCCAGGGCGTGAAGCTGGCCGAAAGCTACAAGCCCTCCAACGTGGGGGATGTGTGCCTGGTGGTGCGCAAGGGTGACACCGAAACCCTGGCCCGCCTGAACAAGGCCATCGCCACCATCAAGGCAGACGGCACCCTGGCCCAGATCGTCAAGAAGTGGGGCATCTGAGGACATCGGACGCCCACCGGATCGCCTCGCGCATCACCCCCCTTGCCGCGCAATGCACGGCAATGACACCTTCGAGGAAAGTACGCCATGCAAGCATTTGTGCAGCACGCGCGAGAGTTCCTGCCCATCCTGCTGCAAGGAGCGGTGGTCACGGTGCAGGTCACCGCGCTGTCGTTCCTGTTGTCCAGCGCGATCGGACTGGTGCTGGCGCTGGGCAAGCTCTCACCCGTGCGCGCCGTCTCGTGGGCCGCATCGACCGTGGTCAATGTGATACGGGGCCTGCCCATCATCGTGCAGCTGTTCTACATCTACTTCGTGCTGCCCGAGGTCGGTATCCAGCTCACCGCATTCCAGGCCGGCGTGATCGGCCTGGGCATTGCCTATTCGGCCTATCAGGCAGAGAACTTCCGCGCCGGCATCGAGGCGGTGGACCCAGGCCAGCGGGAAGCCGCATTGGCCATGGGCATGCGACCCGCCCTGCTCATGCGCCGCGTGGTGCTGCCGCAGGCATTCCGCATTGCGCTGCCGCCCTACGGCAACACCCTGGTGATGATGCTCAAGGACTCGTCCCTTGTCTCCACCATCACCGTGGCCGAGATGACGCGCCAGGGCCAGTTGATCGCAGCGTCCACCTTCCAGAACATGACGGTCTACACCCTGGTCGCCCTGCTCTACCTGGCCATGAGCCTGCCGCTGGTATGGGGGCTCAGGCGTCTGGAGAAGCGCTTTGGAGCGGGGAGGAAGTCGCCATGATCGAGATCGACCACCTGGAAAAGGCCTACGGCGAGCATCGCGTGCTGCGGGGCGTCAACCTGCGCGTGGCACGTGGAGAAGTGGTGTGCCTGATCGGCCCTTCGGGATCAGGCAAGTCCACGGTGCTGCGCTGCATCAACGGCCTGGAGTCGTACCAGGGCGGCGAGGTGCGTGCCTTCGGGGAGTGCGTGGACACACGCGCGCCGTCCATCCACGCGCTGCGCAGCCGCATGGGCATGGTCTTCCAGCGCTTCAACCTCTTCCCGCACCGCACCGTGGTGCAGAACGTGATGGAAGGCCCCATCCATGTGAAGGGCCAGGCTCCCGGCCAGGCCCATGCCGAGGCATTGGAGCTGCTGCGCAAGGTAGGCCTGGCAGACAAGGCACAGGCCTGGCCCGCACAGCTGTCGGGCGGACAGCAGCAGCGGGTGGCCATTGCCCGCGCCCTGGCCATGAAGCCCGAGGCCATGCTGTTCGACGAACCCACTTCGGCCCTGGACCCAGAACTGGTGGGCGACGTGCTGGGCGTGATGCGCCAGCTGGCCGAAGAAGGCATGACGATGATCGTGGTCACGCACGAGATGGCCTTTGCTCGCGAGGTGGCCGACCGCGTGTGCTTTCTGCATGGCGGCACCATCGTGGAGGAAGGCCCTTCGGCCCAGGTGCTGGGCGCACCGCGCCATGCACGCACGCAGGACTTCCTGCGGCGCGTGCTGCACCAGCACTGTGCGCCATCAGAAGGTGCGGCATGACGAAGGCAGCTACCGCCTCCATCGCATCGTCTTCGTCGGTACGCCCCGTGCTGTCGCACCCGTCAGCGCCATCGCTGTGGGCAGCCACCGCACCCGCCGCACCGCCCACGCCACCGCTGGCGGCACCGCTGACCACCACCGACGTGCTGGTGATCGGCGCGGGATATACCGGCCTGTCGGCAGCACTGCATTTGGCCGAAAGCGGCGCCAGCGTGTGCGTGCTTGACGCCCATGCTCCCGGCTGGGGTGCGTCGGGCCGCAATGGCGGCCAGGTGAACCCCACCCTCAAGTACGACCCCGACGAACTGCAGCGCATCCACGGCGCCGCTCGTGGCGAGCGGCTGATCGACGCCGTCTCCCGCTCGGCCGACCTTGTGTACGGGTTGATCGAACGGCACGGCATCGACTGCGCGCCCGTGCGTGCCGGCTGGCTGCAGGTCGGATACACCCAGCAGGCGGTGGACGGCATGCACGCACGCGCCCGGCAGTGGGAACGGCGCGGCGTGCGCGTGGAACTGCTGGACCGCGCTGCCACGGCAGCACGCACAGGCACGCCCGCCTTTGCCGGCGGCTGGCTGGATGGACGCGCCGGCGCCATACAGCCCCTGGCCTACGTGCGCGGACTGGTGCGCGCCGCACAGGCCCTGGGCGTGCAGGTTCACAGCGAATCGCCCGTGCTGGCACTGGAGCGCCAGGGCACGGACCACTGGGTCGCCACCACGGCCCAGGGTCACCGCATACAGGCCAGGCAGGTGCTGCTGGGCACCAACGGCTATACCGATGGCCTGTGGCCTGGTCTGGCGCGCACGGTGCTGGCAGCCAACAGCTTCATCGTGGCCACGCAGCCCCTGGGCAAGGCGGGCACGCACATCCTGCCCGGGGGCGAGACAGGCTCGACCTCGCAGCGCCTGCTGCTGTACTTTCGCAAGGACGCACAAGGCCGTCTGCTCATGGGCGGGCGCGGCCATTTTGCGGACCCGCAGGGCGCAGGCGACTATGCCCATCTGGAACGCGCCGTGGCGCTGATGTTTCCCGGCCTGGGCCCCCTCCAATACGAGTACCGCTGGGCTGGGCGCATCGCCGTCACACGCGACTTCATGCCCCACCTGCACCAGCCTGCCCCCGGCATCACCATGGCCCTGGGCTACAACGGCCGCGGCATTGCCATGGCCACCCTGCTGGGGCGGGAGGCGGCCGCGCTGATGGCCGGCGGAAATGCGCCGGCCTGCCCCTTTCCGGTAACGCCGATTCAGCCGATACCGCTGCATGGGCTGCAACGGTTGTACATAGCGGCGGGAGTGGCCTGGTACAGCCTGCTGGACCGGCTGGGGGCGTGAGGTTCAGTGGGGACGGCCGATCAAGCCGCGCCGGCCTGGCGCATCAGCCGCAGCGCCTGCTGCGCCACGCGCTCGCCGAACACGCGCGCCGTCTCCAGGTCGCCCGGCAGCATCTCGGCGGCCGAGGCATCCGAGGCCGATTGCGCCATGGCACCGCTGAAGGCGCCTATCCAGTTGAGGTCATTGCGCTGCGCGGCGCGCGCGTTGGACGGCAGCATGCCGCTGCCCACCCACAGGCCGCCATGCTGCATGGCCAGCTGGAACAGGTAGTCCAGCGTGGTCTGCTTGTTGCCGTTGACGCTGGCACTGTTGGTGAAGCCGGCGAACAGCTTGTCCTTCCAGGCCTGCACGAACCACGGCTTGGAAGAGGCATCGGCAAAGCGCTTGAACTGCCAGCTCGGTCCGCCCATGTAGGTGGGCGATCCAAAGACGATGGCGTCTGCCGCCGCCAGCAACTCCCAGCCACCCGCAGGCAGCTGGCCGTCGCTGTCGATCGACAGCATGCGCGCGCCTGCGCCGTCGGCCACGGCCTGGGCCATGCGCTGGGTGTGTCCGTAACCCGAGTGGTAGACCACCACGATATCTGCCATACAAGAAATCCAATCCTCGGACGCCCTGCGCAGCCACAGGCCAGCCAGCGCCGCATTCATCAATCCATCCACGCCAAAGGGCCCCGCAGCGCTGCTGCGGGGCCCACTCAAGGCAGTAGCCTAACAAAAATCAGGGCATGGCCAACGCTGCCCGACCCACTCAATGGCGGCGCGCATCCACGCTCCAGCCGCCGGCACCGTGGGCGGCAAAGCCCAGCAGGCCGCCAGTCACGGCGATGTTCTTCCAGAACAGCAGCTGCTGCATCATGGCCGCGTCGGCCGGCACGCTCCAGTAGGTGTGAAAGAAGAAGCTGGCCACCAGCGTGAAGAACGCCAGCACCAGGGCCGCCCAGCGCGTGCACCAGCCCAGCAGCAAGGCCAGGCCGCCGACGATCTCCACCACCAGGGCAATGGCCACGCCGATCTGCGGCATGGGCATGCCTACCGATGCGGCATAGCCCACGGTCCCGGCGAAGCCTCCGATTTTCTGAAAACCCGCAGGCACGAACATCAGCGCGATCAGGATGCGGCCGGCCAGCGCCAGCGGGTTGCTCAGACGGTTCAACATGATGGGTACTCCTCGTGAATCTTCAGAGCGTGCTGTGCACGCTCTCAGGCTTGCAGATCGAAGACCAGGACCTCGGACTGTTCCCCGTCGTGCAGGCGCAGTCGCGGTTCATTCTCCACAAGGGCCGCATCGCCCGTTGTCAGCCGTTGCCCATTGACGCTCAGCGCGCCGCGCACCAGGTGCACATAGGTCTTGCGGCCGGCGGGCAGTTCCAGTTCGGCCTGCTCATCGCCGTCGAACAGCCCGGCATACAGCCGGGCATCGGCATGGACGCTGACCGAGCCCTCGGCGCCATCGGGCGAGGCCACCAGGCGCAGCCGGCCGCGCTTTTCCTCGTCGGCAAAGGCTTTTTGCGCATAGCCGGGCGCAATGCCCGTTTCGCTGGGCAGCAGCCATATCTGCAGGAAATGCGTGGTCTGGCCCGGCGCATGGTTGTGCTCGCTGTGGACCACGCCCGAGCCGGCGCTCATGCGCTGCACCTCGCCGGGCGAGATGGTCTGCTCGTTGCCCATGCTGTCCTTGTGCGAGAGCCGGCCTTCGAGCACGTAGCTGATGATCTCCATGTCCTTGTGGCCATGGGAGCCGAAGCCCGTGCCCGGGGCGATGTGGTCTTCGTTGATCACGCGCAGGTTGCCAAAGCCCATGTGGCGCGGATCATGGTAGCCCGCAAACGAGAAGCTGTGGTGCGAGCGCAGCCAGCCATGGTCGGCATGGCCGCGTTCCCGGGATTTGCGCAGGGCGATCATGTTTTTGTCCCTTTCCAACATGTCAGATCTTCGAAACTCTTGCGTCGATGGCTCCACTGTAGAAGCCGCTGCCGCAGGCAAGGCGCAGCAGGATTGATGGCATCATTCAAAGCTTTTGAAGCCATAACGCCCCATGCCCAGCCCCCGCGACGTGCTCACCCCCGACAGCCTGGCCATGCTCCAGGCCATTGCCGAGGCCGGCAGCTTTGCCGCCGCTGCACGCCAGCTGGGCCTGGTGCCCAGTGCCCTGACCTACCGTGTGCGCCAAATCGAAGATGCGCTGGACGTGCTGCTGTTCGACCGACGCTCGCGCCACGCCCAGCCCACCGAGGCCGGCCGGGAGCTGCTGCGCGAGGGGGTGCGCCTGCTGCATGAGATCGACACCGTGGCGCATCGCGTGCGCCGCGTGGCCACGGGCTGGGAGCCGCACCTGACCATCGTGGTCGATGGTGCCGTGGCGCGCACGCCGATGCTGGAGCTGGTCGAGGCCTTCTACGCCATGCAGCCACCCACGCGGCTGAAGCTGCGCGACGGCATCCTCACCGGCACGCTGGAGACGCTGACCTCGGGCCGGGCCGACCTGGCCATCGGGGTGGCGGTCAACTCCAGCAACGTGGCGGGCCTGCAGGCCTGCGAGCTGGGCGAGCTGGACTTTGTCTTTGCCGTGGCGCCCCACCATCCGCTGGCCACGGCGCCCGAGCCCATCACCGACGCCACCTTGCTGCAGCACCGCATCATCGCCGTGGCCGATTCAGGCCTGCGCGACAGCGCCAGCATGGGCCTGCTCAGCGGCCAGGACATCTTCACCGTGGACTCCATGCAGGCCAAGATCGAGGCCCAGGTGCGCGGCATAGGCTGCGGCTTCCTGCCCCATTTCATGGCCGATGTGTATGTGCAGGCCGGCCTGCTGGTGACGCGCCAGGTCGCCCGGCCCTCGCGCAATGTGCGCGTGCACTACGCATGGTCCTGCCCGCCGCAGCAGGTTCCGCCACGTGCGCTGCAGTGGTGGCTGCAGCAGTTGGAGAGCCCCGCCACGCGCCGCGCTCTCATGGAAAATCATCACCGACATTGAGCTGGCGCACGCCGCCGGGCGGTCTTCGCGGGTGTAGAGTGGTTACAGGTCCCGGCCTGCCACGCCGCTGCGGTGCAACAGGCCGGAAAGGACATGCTTCCCGGAATCTGCCACTGCCCGCAAAGGTCTGCTCCATGAACGCTTCCCGCGCTGCCTCCAAGTCCACGGTCAAGAAAAAGGCCACCAAGCCCCCCGAAGCCTCCAAGGCGCGCCCCAAGGCCGGCGCACGCCGCATTGCCGTGATTGGCGCCGGCATGGCGGGCCTGGCCTGCGCACGCACGCTGATGCAGGCCGGCCACGATGTCCATGTCTACGAGCGGCTGCCCCAGGTGGGCGGGCGCATGCGCTCGGTCAACGCCGCGCATGGCGCCTTCGACATCGGCGCGCAGTATTTCACCGTGCGCGACAAGCGCTTCGAGCTGGCCCTGCAGACCGTGCCCGGCCTGTGCCGCCCCTGGAGCGTGAGCACGCTGCGCGTGCTGGATGCGCAGGGCCGCCAGTCCAGCGCCGCCCCCGCACCCACCGAAGCCCATTGGGTGGCCACGCCCGACATGCAGGCCCTGCCGCTGGCCTGGGCCGCGCCGCTGTGGGATGCGGACCGCCTGCACCTGGGCCAGCGCGTGACCAAGCTCGAACGCCAGCCCGGATCGCAGGGCTGGAGCCTGCATGTGGAGACGACCGAGCCGACCACGCAGATCCGCACGGGATTCGATGAAGTGATACTCGCCCTGCCCGCGCCCCAGGCGCGCCAGCTGCTGCAGACCACGCCCCTGGCCCTGTCGCTGGTGCAGGGCATGGCGGCCGTGGAAATGGCGCCCTGCTGGGCGCTGACGCTGTCCTACCCCATGGCCACCGAGGCCGGCCTGTCCACCCTGGGGCCGCAGTGGAATGCGGCCCGCACCACGCATGAGCGCGCGGTCTGGGTGGCACGTGAATCCTCCAAGCCGGGCCGCTCCCAAAGCGAACGCTGGACCGTGCTGGCCAGCCCCCAATGGTCGCAGGAGCACCGCGCCGACGACGCCCCGCGCGTGCTGGCCAAGATGCAGAAGGCCTTTGGCGAGATCACGCGCATCCGCATCCCTCCCCGCCATGCCAGCGTCTACCTCTGGCCCCATGCGCAGACCCTGTCGCCGCTGGGCCGCAGCCATTTGCGCAACAAGGATGCGGGCCTGGGCCTGTGCGGCGACTGGTGCATTGGCCGCCGCGTGGAGGATGCCTTTGTCTCGGGACTGGAAATGGCCCTGGCGTTGGTTGCAGACTGAACCAGGCCACCAGGTCCTGGCAGGGGGCGGCGCAAGGCCTTAACATCCGGCCCCGATGATTCCCGCCGCCCCTGAATCCGCCGAGACCGGCTCCGCACCCGCCCCATCCCCGTATGTCGGCCGGTTTGCGCCCTCACCCACGGGCCTGCTGCATGCCGGCTCCCTGGTGGCGGCGCTGGCCAGCTGGCTGGATGCACGCGCCCATGGCGGCCGCTGGCTGGTGCGCATCGAGGACATAGACCCTCCGCGCTGCCAGCCCGGTGCCGACACCGCCATCCTGAACCAGCTTGCCACCTGCGGCCTGCTGCCGGACGAAGAGCCTGTCTGGCAATCCCGCCGCCACACCTTCTACGAAAGCGCACTGGAGCGGCTCAAGGCCGGCGGCCTGGCCTATCCCTGCGGCTGCACGCGCAAGGACATCGAGGCAGCCTGGGAAAACCTGGGCTGGGCCCATGAGCGCCATGTGGAGCGGCCCTACCCCGGCACCTGCCGCGACGGCCTGCACGGCAAGAGCGCCCGGGCCTGGCGCTTTGCGCTGGACCGCTTCACCCGCCACGACCCCGTGCTGCACTGGCAGGACCGCCGCTTGGGCGCCCAGCAGCAGGATGTGATCCACGGCGTGGGCGACTTTGTCCTGCGCCGGGCCGACGGCCTGTGGGCCTACCAGTTGGCCGTGGTCGTCGATGACGGCCTGCAGGGCATCACCCATGTGGTGCGCGGCGCCGACCTCGCCGACAATACGCCCCGCCAGATGCTGCTGCAGCGCGCCCTGGGCATAGGTCACCCGCAGTACCTGCACACGCCGCTGGTGCTCATGCCCGACGGCGAAAAGCTTTCCAAGCAGCACGGCGCCCCTGCACTGGACCTGAGCGCCCCCGTGACCGCGCTGCGTACCGCAGCCGCCCACCTGGGACTGCCCCAGCCATCACCCCAGGCCGCATTGGGCGAAGCGCTGCAGTTCTGGGTCAGGGGCTGGCGCCATACATACAATTGAGCCCGTGAACCCAATTTCTTCCCCCCAAGCCGAGCAGTCCATGGACGGCGATACCCCGAACACCATGTCCGCTGCCCCCGGTGCGCCGCACGATTCCTCTTCGCCCTCCACACCTGCGGCCGCCCGTACCGGCCAGCCGCCCGAGGGCGTGGCCCATCCCAAGACCATCAAGAGCTATGTGCGCCGCGCCGGCCGCACCACGACAGGCCAGGCCAAGGCCTTCGAGGAGCTGGGTCCGCGCTTCGTGCTGAACTACCAGGCCGCGCCGCTGGATGCCTCGGCCACCTATGGCCGCCAGGCACCCCTGATCCTGGAGATCGGCTTCGGCATGGGCGAGGCCACGGCGCACATTGCGCGCGTGCGCCCCGATGACAACTTCCTGTGCTGCGAGGTGCACGAGCCCGGCGTGGGCGCCCTGCTCAAGCGCATTGGCGAGCAGGACATCACCAACATCCGCATCCTGCAGCACGACGCCGTCGAAGTCATCGACAACATGCTGCCCGAGGCCAGCCTGGACGGCATCCACATCTTCTTCCCCGATCCCTGGCACAAGAAAAAGCACAACAAGCGCCGCCTGATCCAGGAGCCTCTGGTGGCCAAGCTGGCACGCCGGCTGCGTCCCGGTGGCTACATCCACTGCGCCACCGACTGGGAGCCCTATGCGGTGCAGATGCTGGAAGTGCTGGGCGCGGAACCCCTGCTGACCAACACGGCCGAAGGCTATGCCGCCAAGCCCGACTACCGGCCGCTGACCAAGTTCGAAAACCGTGGCATCCGCCTGGGCCACGGTGTGTGGGATCTGGTGTTTGAGCGCCGCTGAGCCGGTCGCGCCCTCTTCCAATACAAGGCCTCGCATGCAGCCATTGCTACAGAATCTGGTCGAGATGACGGCCCACAGGGACCATCTGCGATTGGAAATCTCGGTGCTGTCCACCCTGTTCAAGCTCAATGGCGTGGTGCAGGTGCGGGCGCTGGAGCTGTTCGCCATGCCCGACGGCAGGCACTGCGTGCGTGCGCGCACCTGGAGCCAGGGCGATCAGGTCATGTCCACCGATGCCGAGGCCCTGTACGACCCGCAAAGCGTGGAGCTGGCCTCCATGCCCGCGCTGCAGCAGGCTCTGCAGCAGCGCGCCCTCATCGCCTCGGCCGTGCAGCCCGATGGCCAGCACGTGCTGTGGCTGCCGCTGTGGCGCCAGGAGACGGCCTACCACTGCCTGGAGATCACGCAGTCCACGGCCTTCTCGCCCAGCCGGCTCGATGTGATCCAGGGCATCTTCGGCGTCTATCACAACTACCAGAGCCTGCTGGACTACAGCGAACGCGATGCGCTGACCGGCCTGCTCAACCGCAAGACCTTCGACGAGCAGTTCCTGCGCCTGTCGCTGCAGGAGGCGCCGATGGCCATGCCGGGCGTGGCCACGGAAGACGTTCCCGGCCAGTGGCTGGCCGCCATCGACATCGACCATTTCAAGCGCATCAATGACCGCTTTGGCCACCTGTATGGCGACGAGGTGCTGATCCTGGTGGCCAACATCCTGCGCAGCTGCTTCGACGCCAAGGACCGTGTCTTCCGCTTCGGCGGCGAGGAATTCGTGGTGCTGCTGCGCTCGGTCAGCCTGGTCAATGCCCGCAAGGCGCTGGAGCGCCTGCGCCACGACGTGGAGAGCTACGAGTTCCCCCAGGTCGGCCGCATCACCGTGAGCACGGGCTTTGCCGCCATGGGCACGGGCGCACCCGTGGAGGTGCTGGGCCATGCCGACCAGGCCCTCTACCACGCCAAGGAGCATGGCCGCAACCAGACCTGGTACTACGGTGATCTGATCACCCAGGGGCTGCTGGCCCCCCAGGTGAACAGCAACGATATCGAACTGTTCTGAGTCGGCCCTGGCGCCGTGCCGTTCAGGCGAGGCCGGCCACGCGCACGCAGTCGCGCCCGGCGTGCTTGGCCTCGTAGAGCATGGCATCGGCGCGCTGCAGCAGTTCCTGCGCGCTCTCGGCGCCCTGCAGTTGCGCCACGCCAAAGCTGGCCGTCGCCGCCAGCTCCAGGCCATGGACCTGTATGGGCGTGGAGCGTATGGCCTCGCGCAGCTGCCCGGCCAGCGCCCAGGCCTGGGCCGCAGCCACACCGGGCATCACGATCAGGAACTCCTCACCGCCATAGCGCGCCATCCATTGCGCCGAAGGCTCCCGCTCCAGTGCGTGCCGGCAACGCAGTGCCACTTCGCGCAGCACGGCATCGCCTGCGGCATGGCCGTGCCTGTCATTGACCTGTTTGAAGCGGTCCACATCCACGAACATCACGCTCAGGGCCGCACCCAGGCGCTGGCCCTGGGCGACCTCGGAGGCCAGGCGCTCGTCCATGGCGCGGCGGTTGAGGCATCCGGTCAGCGCATCGGTCAGCGACATGCGCTTGACCTCTTCCACCAGCTCCTCCAGCTGGGCCGTGCGCTGGGCCACCAGCAGGTCCAAATGCTCGATGTGGCCGCGCAGGTCATGCTGCAACTGGCCAAAGCCCTGCACCACCATGTCGATCTCGTCGCGCTGCCCGCGCCGCGCCCGCTCCAGCACCAAGGGCCTCGACAACTCATTGGGCTTGAGGTTGGCCGCAAAGCCCGCAATCTGCTGCAGCGGCTGGCGCAGCTCCCTGCGCATCACCCAGGCCACCATCAGGCAGACCAGGGCCGTGAACAGCGCATAGCCCAGCAGCACGCGCAGCGTGGAGTCGCGCAGCACCTCCAGGTAGTGGCCCCGGTTCTCCCAGACCTGCAGTTCGCCCAGCGGCAGGCTGGACTGGCTGTGACGCGGTGCCGGAATGAGCATGGACACGGCGGGCGCGCGGCCATCCCTGGGCTCGCCCGCCTCGTACATCTCGCCCGTGGAGGTGACGCGCAGCTGCACATGTCCCACCAGGGGCAGCTTGCCCAGCCACTGCACCTGCTCGCGCACCAGGGCCGGCTCTATGTCCCACAGCGCGGCGGACAGCGAGATCATGCTGTTGGCCACCAGCGTCTCCATGGAGCGGCGAAACTCCTGCTGCCCCTTGCGGTACTCCCACCAGGCGTGGGCGCCGCCAAACACCAGCATGCAGGCCACGGCCAGCAGCATGATGCGCAGGATCAGCAGGGAGGCGATCGAACGGAAGCGGGGCATGGAAGGCGCTCAGCGCAGCAGGTGCTTGAGCTCGAATCCGTAGCGCCGCAGCCGGGGATTGAGGTGCTTGCTGTAGCTGCGAAAGTCCAGAGGGGCCAGCGGCGCGCTGATCCTGTGCTCGTAGCGGTCGATCTGGGACTTGTCCAGCAGCGTGAACATAGGCCGCACCTGCTCCAGCCCTTCGGAGGCGAAATCGGTGCCGTGCGCATGATCGTAGAGCATGACCAGGGCCCAGGCGCCGGTCAGGAAATGGCCGCCCGCCAGCGCCGACAGCTCGCCCGTGCGCAGCGCCGTCATGGCGGCGGCCGATGAATTGATGGCGCTGAAGAAGGCGTCACGCCCCGGCGAGCCGCCCCGCGCGCGCCAGGCCTGCATGGCGCCAAAGGCCATCTCATCGTTGCCCGCCCAGACCAGGCGCACCTCGGGATAGCGCTGGAACAGCACGGCCGCCTGCTGCTCGGCGCGTTCGCGGCGCCATTCGCCAAAGACTTCCTGCTGCAGCACCACGTCGCTGGCCTCGGCCGCCGCACGGCGCATGCCGGCATTGCGCTCCACCGAGGAGGGCGTGGAGCGGTCCCCGGCAATGGCCACCATGTGCAGCCGGCCATCGGCCGCACGCGCCTGGCCCGATGCCCGCGCAGCGGCGAACAGTGACTTGGCGGTCAGGTAGCCGGCCTCCTCGGCGCCCGGCTCCAGGCTGCCCAGCCAGTGGCGATAGCGCTCTCGCGCCACGCCGGTCTGGCCGCGCAACGTCTCGGGCACGCCGCTGAAGGCCATGAAGCTGTCGATGCCTGCGGCCTCCAGCGTGCGCAGGATTTCAGGCGCCACGCTGTAGTCGTTGGTAAACATCACGTAGCGGGGCCGCTGCGCCTTGGGCAAGGCGGCAATCTGGCGCGCAATCTCGATGGGGCGCAGGTGGTCGCGCTGGGCATAGCGCACCTGCAGCTGCATGCCCAGGCTGCTGGCCGCGTCCTGCATGGCCTCGCTGACCGTGGTCCAGTAGCGCTCGTCAGACCGGCCGGGGTTGATGAAGACCACGCTTTGCGCGGCGGCAGCGGCCGATTGCGCCAGCACGCCCATCACCCAGGCCATGCAGGTCATACGCAGCGCCCACGGCAAGACGCCCCGGTGGAGTCCACCGGGGCGTCCCGAAGAAGGGGCAGCAGGAATCATCTGCCGCGCAGCTGGGTCAGACGCGCTCTGCCACCCAGGCCTGCACACCGGCCAGCGCCGCGGGCAGGCCCGAAGCGTCCGTGCCGCCGGCCATGGCCATGTCGGGCTTGCCGCCGCCCTTGCCGCCGACCTGGCTGGCCACGAAGTTCACCAGATCGCCAGCCTTGATGCGCGAGGTCTCGGCCTTGGTCACGCCTGCGGCCAGTTGCACCTTGTCGCCATCGACGGCGGCCAGCACGATGGCTGCGGCGCCCAGCTTGTCCTTGAGCTTGTCCATGGTGTCGCGCAGGGTCTTGGCGTCGGCGCCTTCCAGCCTGGCGGCCAGCACCTTGATGCCCTTGACGTCCACGGCCTGGCCGGCCAGCTCGTCGCCCTGGCTGGAAGCGAGCTTGCCCTTGAGCGCAGCCACTTCCTTCTCCAGCGCGCGGATCTGCTCCAGCGCACCGCCGATGCGGGTGTTCAGCTCGGCCGTCGGCGCCTTCAGCGCGGCGGCGGCCTGGTCCACCGTGGATTCCAGCGATTGCAGGTAGGCCAGCGCGTTCTCGCCGGTCACCGCCTCGATGCGGCGCACGCCAGCGGCCACGCCGCCTTCGCCCACCACCTTGAACAGGCCGATGTCGCCCGTGCGCTGCACGTGGGTGCCACCGCACAGCTCGCGGCTGCTGCCGATGTCCAGCACGCGCACGGAGTCGCCGTACTTCTCGCCGAACAGCATCATGGCGCCCGTGGCCTTGGCCGATTCGATGTCCATCACGCGCGCATCGGTGGGCGTGTTGGCCAGGATCTCGGCGTTCACGCGGCGTTCGATCTCGCGGATCTCTTCAGCGGTCACGGGCTGGTTATGGGCAAAGTCGAAGCGCGTGCGCTCGGCGTTGACCAGCGAGCCCTTTTGCTGCACGTGATCGCCCAGCACTTCGCGCAGGGCCTTGTGCATGATGTGCGTGACCGAGTGGTTGCGCATGGTGGCCGCACGCAGCTGCGTGTCCACCTCGGCCTGCACGGCATCGCCCACCTTGAGGCTGCCGGACTCCAGCACGCCGTGGTGGCCGAACACATCGGCCTTGATCTTGAGCGTGTCCTCGACCGCGAAGCGTGCGCCCGCAGTGCTGATCACACCCTGGTCGCCCACCTGGCCGCCGGACTCGGCGTAGAAAGGCGTGGTGTCGAGCACGACCACGCCGCTCTGGCCGGCCTTGAGTTCCTGCACGGCGCTGCCTTCGGCATACAGTGCCACCACCTTGGCGGCCTCGGCCAGCTTCTGGTAGCCCGTGAAGGCATTGGCATCGCCCGTGTATTCCAGGGCGCGGTCCATCTTGAACTTGCCTGCTGCGCGGGCCTTGTTCTTCTGCTCTTCCATGGCGGTCTGGAAGCCCGCCTCGTCCACGCTCAGGCCGCGCTCGCGGCAGACGTCGTTGGTCAGGTCCAGGGGGAAGCCATAGGTGTCGTGCAGCTTGAAGGCCACGTCGCCGGGCAGCACCTTGGCGCCACCGGCCAGCGCAGCGTCCAGGATTTCCATGCCGTTGGCCAGGGTCTCGAAGAAGCGCTCTTCCTCGACCCGCAGCACTTCGGTGATGCGCGCTTCCTGCTCGCGGATCTTGGGATAGGCATCGCCCATCACGGCCACCAGGTCCTTGACCAGCTTGTGGAAGAACGGGGTCTTCTGGCCCAGCTTGTAGCCGTGGCGGATGGCGCGGCGCACGATGCGGCGCTGCACGTAGCCGCGGCCTTCGTTGGAGGGAATCACGCCGTCGGCCACCAGGAAGGCGGTGGCGCGGATGTGGTCGGCGATCACCTTGAGCGAGGGGGTCTCGATGTCGGCGATGTGCGTCTCGCGCGCAGCGGCCTTGATCAGCGCCTGGAACAGGTCGATCTCGTAGTTGCTGTGCACATGCTGCAGGATGGCGGC
This sequence comes from Delftia sp. JD2, assembly GCF_001682645.1. Classification (NCBI taxonomy): domain Bacteria; kingdom Pseudomonadati; phylum Pseudomonadota; class Betaproteobacteria; order Burkholderiales; family Comamonadaceae; genus Delftia; species Delftia sp. JD2. The sequence continues at coordinate 21,581 of NZ_LFJT01000020.1, read as the reverse complement.
CAGGCGCTCCAGGCCCATGCCGGTGTCCACGCAGGGCGCGGGCAGCGGCTTGACGTTGCCCTGCTCGTCCATGTCGAACTGCATGAACACGTTGTTCCAGATTTCGATGAAGCGGTCGCCGTCTTCGTCAGGGCTGCCCGGAGGGCCGCCGGCCACATGCGCGCCGTGGTCGTAGAAGATTTCCGAGCAGGGGCCGCAGGGGCCGGTGTCGGCCATCATCCAGAAGTTGTCGCTCTTGTAGCGGCCGCCCTTGTTGTCGCCGATGCGGATCACGCGCTCGGGCGGCAGGCCGATTTCCTTGGTCCAGATGTCATAGGCCTCGTCGTCCTCGGCGTAGACCGTGGCCAGCAGGCGTTCCTTGGGCAGCTTGTAGACCTCGGTCAGCAGCTCCCAGGCCCACTTGAGCGACTCGCGCTTGAAGTAGTCGCCGAAGGACCAGTTGCCCAGCATCTCGAAGAAGGTGTGGTGGCGGGCCGTGTAGCCCACGTTTTCCAGATCGTTGTGCTTGCCGCCTGCGCGCAGGCAGGTCTGCACCGAGGTGGCGCGCTTGTAGGGGCGCTTGTCGGTGCCCAGGAACACGTCCTTGAACTGGACCATGCCCGAGTTGGTGAACATCAGCGTCGGATCGTTGCCGGGCACCAGGGGGCTCGACTCCACGATGGTGTGGCCCTTGGATGCGAAAAAGTCCAGAAAGCTCTTGCGAATGTCGGCAACGGTGAAAGTGGGTGTGCTCATGGTGTCTAGGAGTTCGGAGCGCGCACGCGGGGCGCTGTCCCTGGCGGGAGGGTGTCCCGTCGGGACCAACGCGCATTATAGGTTTGCCCCATGGTTGCGGCAGCGAGCCCTGCCTAGCCTCCATCACGCACGTGGCCAAAGAAGGCCTCTCCTCCCATCTGCCCGCCCTTGAGCACGATCTCCAGCCGGTCACTGGCCGGTCCGCGGCGACTGCAGCGGTGGGTGGCGCCCCATCCGGGCCGCAGGGCCGACATTCTTGCGCTGGAGAAATGGCTGGTGCAGGAGATGGGGGAGATGGCTAGCACAGGCGATCTCGCCGTTCCCTGATCCCGCTCAGACTGCGCGCGATGGGCGCCCTGGATAATCGCCAGCCGGAACCACAGCAAGCACACCATGGCGCAACCACAGACACCCGAGCCCCATTCCAGCGAACCGTCCCCCGCTGCCAGCGCCAACGGATCCGGTCCGACCAAACCGCCCAAGCCGCCAAAAAGCCGCATCGTGCCCTGGCTCATCGGCCTGCCCGTGGCCTTCTTCGCTGTGCTCATGCTGGCTGGCCAGTTGCTGTCCACGCCCGAAGGCGAGGCGCGCTGGGTGGAGCGCGAAACCATCAAGATCTGCCGCAAGGAAACCGCGCGGCCAGAGGCCGAGCGCAAGACGCAGCAGTTTGAATCGGTGCAGGACTGCGACAGGCTCGAATTCGACTTCAAGCAGCGCTACGGTGAAAACCCCTGAGGCGAAGTCACAACGAAAAAGGCCGGCAGAGCCGGCCTTTGATTTGCTGCGCCCGTTCAGTCGCGCGTCTCGATGGCGCGGTTGATGCCCAGTGCCGCCAGCGTGCACAGCGCACCCGACAGCAGATAGATCCCCAGCGCCACCAGTCCGAAGCGCGAGGACACGCCCAGGGCCACCAGCGGAGCGAATGCCGCGCCCACCAGCCAGGCCATGTCCGAGGACAACGCGGCACCCGTGTAGCGATAGCGCGAGGGGAAGTTGGACGTCACCGTGCCGGCCGCCTGGCCATAGGACAGGCCCAGCAGGATGAAGCCGACGATGATGAACACGTTGTTCCCCATCGTTCCGCTGCCCAGCAGCCAGGGCGCCAGGAAGCTGAAGATGCCGATCAGGCAGGCCATGGTGCCCAGCGTGTTGCGCCGGCCCACACGGTCGGCCAGCCAGCCCGAGACCATGATGGCGGCAGCCGCACAGAAGGCGCCCACGATCTGCACCCCGAGCACATGGGTCACCGACTGGTCCGAGTACAGCGAGATCCAGGACAGCGGGAAGATGGTCACCAGGTGGAACAGCGCAAAGCTGGCCAGGGCGGCAAACGCGCCGATCACCACGTTGCGTCCCTCGTCGCGCATCAGCGGCAGCACGCCCATGGGCTCCAGCTCACGCTGCTGCAGCAGTTCGGTGTAGGACTGGCCCACGACCAGGCGCAGCCGGGCGAACAGTGCCACGACGTTGATGGCAAAGGCCACGCAGAAGGGATAGCGCCAGCCCCAGCTGAGGAACTCGTCGGCTCCCACATGGGCGTAGATGAAGGCAAACAGCCCTGCCGCGAGCACGAAGCCCAGCGGCGCGCCCAACTGGCCCATCATCGAATACCAGCCGCGCCGGTTCTTGGGCGCCGACATGGCCAGCAGCGACGGCAGGCCGTCCCACGAGCCGCCCAGCGCAATGCCCTGGCCTATGCGCAGCAGCGCCAGCACGATGATGGCATTCACCCCCGCCTGCTGGTAGCTGGGCAGGAAGGCCATGCCCACGGTGCACACGCCCAGCAGAAACAGCGCCAGCGTCAGCTTGGTCGCCCGCCCCCAGCGCCGCTGCACGGCCATGGACAGCGCCGTGCCCAGCGGCCGGGCCACGAAGGCCAGCGAGAAGATGGCGAACGACATCAGCGTGCCGTCGAGCTTGGAAAGGTAGGGAAACAGCAGTGCCGGGAAGACCAGCACGCAGGCGATGCCGAACACGAAGAAGTCGAAGTACTCCGAGGATCGCCCGATGATCACGCCGACGGCGATTTCGTTGGGCGTGACATCTTCGTGGGTGTCGGCGCGGGACAGAGATTCTTTGCTCTCATAGCTTCCGCCGGGGAAGCTTGCAGTTGTGTCGAGGCCGCTCATAGATGGATGCTCCTTGTCTCGTCTCACTGACAGCTCTGTTCTACGCCCTCGCTTGATCTGGCGCAAGGCGGTTTCCACCTCGACCGGCCTCGGTGTTTGTCCTGCTGCGCGCGACGCGAAAATGCGGCCTCCGGACCGCCAGGCGCCTGCCGTGCACCCGCCCAGGTAGCAGAAAGTTCCCGGGTTCTCCTTGACGTTGGACAAAATGTCCAATGGACAAATTTATACTTCGTAATACATTTGCCCGGATCTTGTAATCCGCGTTTCTATGTAAACGCGCTCTTGTTGCGCCCCTAGCATGCTAAAAATCAAGGAACTCCGTGGGCCTGCGTGGCTCACCGCGGCCGCTTTGACAGCCAGTCTCACTGGCTGCAGCAAAGCCGTCGTGCTCAACCCCGCCGGCGACATCGCCGCGCAGCAAGGCAACCTGGTGGTCACGGCCACCTTGCTGATGCTGATCATCATCATCCCGGTGATCATCCTCACGCTGCTTTTCGCCTGGAAATACCGCCAGTCGAACACCGAGGCCCACTACGACCCCGAATGGCACCACTCCACCACGCTGGAGCTGGTGATCTGGTCCGTGCCGCTGATGATCATCATCGCGCTGGGCGCCATCACCTGGATCAGCACCCACAAGCTGGACCCCTACCGTCCGCTGGACCGCGTCTCGGCCACCAAGCCGCTGAGCACCGATGTCAAGCCGCTGGAGGTGCAGGTCGTGGCCATGGACTGGAAGTGGCTGTTCTTCATCCCTGAAAAAGGCATCGCCACCGTCAACGAGCTGGCCGCTCCCGTGGATCGTCCCATCCACTTCAAGCTGACCGCCACCTCGACGATGAACTCCTTCTACGTGCCTGACCTGGCCGGCATGATCTATGCCATGCCCGGCATGCAGACCGAGCTGAACGCCGTGATCAACAAGCCCGGCGTGTTCCACGGCCTGGCATCGCACTACAGCGGCGCCGGCTTCTCGGGCATGACGTTCAAGTTCCATGGCCTGAGCAACGAAGAGTTCGATCAGTGGGTTGCCAAGGCCAAGTCCGAAGGCAAGGCCCTGACGCGCGATACCTACCTGAACCTGGTCAAGCCCAGCGAGCGCAACCCGGTCGAGCGCTTCGCCACGGTGGACGAAGGCCTGTACGACAAGGTGCTCAACCGCTGTGTCGAAGAAGGCAAGATGTGCATGCATCACATGATGGCCATCGACGCTGCCGGCGGCGAAGCCTATCTCAAGGCCGTGGGCATGAACCTGCCCCAGGATGTGTGCACGGTGCAAAACGCCGACCGCGTCGTGGCCTTCCTGGACCAGCGCGACGGCTCCGCAGCCGCTGCGCAGCAATAAGCAGTTAGCGGACGCGGACGACGGCCAGACCGCCGCCCGCTCCCATCACGACCTAAGAGACTCGATATGTCTGAACATACCTCCCCGGCACAGGCCCACTGGCTGCTGGGACGCATCACTTGGGACTCCATCCCGATGGCGCATGAGCCCATCGTGCTGGCGACCTTCATCGCCGTGGTGCTCGGCGGCCTTGCCGTACTGGGCCTGCTCACCAAGTTCCGCCTGTGGGGCCCGCTGTGGCGCGACTGGCTGTGCAGCATCGACCACAAGAAGATCGGCATCATGTACATGATCCTCGGTCTGGTCATGCTGCTGCGCGGCTTTGCCGACGCGCTGATGATGCGCCTGCAGCAGGCCATGGCCTTCGGCGACAACCTGGGCTACCTGCCTCCGCACCACTACGACCAGATCTTCACGGCCCACGGCGTGATCATGATCTTCTTCGTGGCCATGCCCTTCGTGACCGGCCTGATGAACTATCTGGTGCCGCTGCAGATCGGCGCCCGCGACGTGTCCTTCCCGTTCCTGAACAACTTCAGCTTCTGGATGACCACGGGCGGCGCCGTGCTGGTGATGATCTCGCTGTTCCTGGGCGAGTTCTCCACCTCCGGCTGGCTGGCACTGTCCAACCTGGGGGCGCAGAACCCCGGGGTCGGGCTTGACTACTACATCTGGGGATTGCAGGTGGCCGGCGTCGGCACCACGCTGTCAGGCATCAACCTGATCGTGACCATCATCAAGATGCGCGCACCCGGCATGAACCTGATGAAGATGCCCGTCTTCACCTGGACCGCCCTGTGCACCAACGCGCTGATCGTGGCCTCGTTCCCCATCCTGACCGCAGCCCTGGTGCTGATGTCGCTGGACCGCTATGTCGGCACGAACTTCTTCACGAACGAGCTGGGCGGCAACCCCATGCTGTACGTGAACCTGATCTGGATCTGGGGCCACCCCGAGGTCTACATCCTGATCCTGCCCTGCTTCGGCATCTTCTCGGAGATCGTCTCGACCTTCAGCCGCAAGCGCCTGTTCGGCTACACCTCCATGGTGTACGCGACGGTGTGTATCACCATCCTGTCCTACCTGGTCTGGCTGCACCACTTCTTCACCATGGGCTCCGGCGCCAGCGTGAACACCTTCTTCGGCATCACGACGATGATCATCTCGATCCCGACGGGCGCCAAGATCTTCAACTGGCTGTTCACCATGTACCGCGGCCGCATCCGCTTCACGGTGCCGATGCTGTGGACCGTGGGCTTCATGTGCACGTTCGCCATCGGCGGCATGACCGGCGTGCTGCTGGCCGTTCCCCCGGCCGACTTCGTGCTGCACAACAGCCTGTTCCTGATCGCCCACTTCCACAACGTGATCATCGGCGGCGTGGTGTTCGGCGTGTTCGCCGGCATCAACTTCTGGTTCCCCAAGGCCTTCGGCTACAAGCTCGACGAGTTCTGGGGCAAGTGCTCGTTCTGGTTCTGGCTGGTCGGCTTCTGGGTCGCCTTCACACCGCTGTACGTGCTGGGCCTGATGGGCGTGACACGCCGTGCCAACCACTTCGAGGACCCCTCGCTGCAGATCTGGTTCGTGATCGCCGCCCTGGGCGCCGGCCTGGTGGCACTGGGCATCGGCAGCTTCCTGATCCAGCTGGTGGTCAGCTACTTCAAGCGCGACCAGCTGCGTGACGTGACCGGCGACCCATGGGAAGGCCGCACGCTGGAGTGGGCCACCTCCTCGCCCCCTCCCCAGTACAACTTCGCCTTCACGCCCGTGGTGCATGAGATCGATGCCTGGTGGGACATGAAGAAGCACGGCTACCAGCGTCCGCTGACCGGCTTCAAGCCCGTCCACATGCCGTCCAACACCGGCGCCGGCGTCGTGATCGCCGCGCTGTCCACGGTCTTCGGCTTCGCGATGATCTGGCACATGTGGCCCCTGGCCATTGCGTCGTTCGCCGCCACCGTGCTGGCGTCGATCATCCACACGTTCAACTACAAGCGCGACTACTACATCCCCGCCGCAGAAGTCGCGGCCACGGAAGAACTGCGCACACAACAGCTGGCACGTCATGTCTGATACCCGTTACACCGCAGGCGGCGCTGCCGCCCTGGCCCCGCGCGAGTACCACCTCGCCGAGGAGCCCCATCCCGAAAACGGCACCGCTCTGGGCTTCTGGCTCTACCTGATGAGCGACTGCCTGATCTTTGCAGCGCTGTTCGCCACCTATGGCGTGCTGGGCCGCAACTACGCTGCAGGCCCCACGGGCGCCCAGCTGTTCGACCTGCCCCTGGTGGCGATGAACACGGCCTTCCTGCTGCTGTCGTCCATCACCTTCGGCTTCGCCATGCTGCAAAAGCAGCAGGGCAAGCTGGGCGGCACCCAGCTGTGGCTGGCCATCACCGGCCTGTTCGGCCTGTGCTTCCTGGGCCTGGAACTCTATGAGTTCTCCCACCTGCTGCACGAGGGCGCAGGCCCGCAGCGCAGCGCCTTCCTGTCCTCGTTCTTCACGCTCGTGGGCACCCACGGCCTGCACGTGAGCTTCGGCCTGATCTGGCTGGTCACGCTGATGATCCAGATCAACAAGCACGGCCTGACGCACGAGAACAACCGCCGCCTGATGTGCCTGTCGATGTTCTGGCACTTCTTGGACGTGGTCTGGATCGGCGTCTTCACTTTTGTTTACCTGATGGGGGTGCTGTAAATGGCTGCACACGACATCCACGCCGGCCATGGCCACGGTCACCACGACCAGCACGGCCATGACGATCACCACCACGACGCAGGCCCGCACAGCACGTTCTCGGGCTATATGTGGGGCTTCGTGCTCTCGATCATCCTGACGGCCATTCCGTTCTGGCTGGTGATGAGCAATGTCATCTCGGACCGTGCAACGGCCGTGATGGTGCTCGGCGGCTTCGCCGTGGTGCAGATCCTGGTCCACATGGTCTTCTTCCTGCACATGAACGGCAAGATCGAAGGCGGCTGGACCCTGCTGTCCACCATCTTCACCGTGGTCTTCGTGGCCATCGGCATTGCGGGCACCCTGTGGGTCATGTTCCACATGAACACCAACATGATGCCCCAGCACACCATGCCGGCCGACCCTGCCGCGCAGACGGCTCCGGCCTCGGTCACGCCTTGACCGCATCCGGAAACTCCGGGCCCTCCAGCCACGCCGGCGCATCGCGCCGGCGTGGCCCACTCGCTCAGGCGATGCTCATCTCGGTGGGCATCGCCTTGTTTTTGGGCTTCATCTTCCTGGGCAGCTGGCAGGTCCAGCGCCGTGCCTGGAAGCTGGACTTGATAGAGCGTGTGGACCAGCGCGTGCACGCCGCGCCCGCTGCCCTGCCCCCGCCCGCCGAATGGCCGCAGATCACGGCCGCCGACCACGAGTACCGCGCCGTGCAGGCCAGCGGCCACTGGCTGGCCGGCAAGACCGTGCTGACCCAGGCCGTGACCGAATTGGGTGCCGGCTTCTGGGTGCTGACGCCGCTGCAGATGGACGACGGCAACCAGGTGCTGGTGAACCGGGGCTTCATTCCCACAGCGCAGCGCGCGCGCTGGCAGGATCAGCCCGCACAGGCGCCCCAGGACCCGGTGACGGTGGCCGGCCTGCTGCGCATCAGCGAGCCGCGCGGCGGCTTCCTGCGCGAGAACGATCCCGCGCAGCAGCGCTGGTTCTCGCGCGATGTGGCGGCCATTGCACAGGCCCAGGGCCTGGACCATGCAGCCCCCTACTTCATCGACGCAGGCCTGCCGGGCCAGCCCGTGGCAGACGGCACCTGGCCGCGCCCGGGCATGACCGTGATCCGCTTCCCCAACAGCCACCTGGTCTATGCGCTGACCTGGTACGGGCTGGCGCTGATGGTGGTCGGCGCGGCCTGGCTGGTCAGGCGCAATGACCGGCAGGCAAGCAGCAAGCCGTAAAGCCGTAGAGCCGTAGAGCCGCAAAGCCGTCGCTCCAGGCAACAAGGCCACCGATGACATCGGTGGCCTTTTTTACGCCAGTCCTCTACAAGACCCTGCCGCGCCACGGCTGCCTGCGGTAGCGCACAATCGCCCGCGTGAATTCGCCTTCAGAGTCCCTGTTCCGCGTCGAGCGCACCACCGAACGCCAGAACATGCAGCTGCTGATACAGCTGCGCTGGTTTGCCGTGGTCGGGCAGGTGATCACCATCTCCCTGGTGCACTACGGCTTCGGCATCACCCTGCCGCTGCCGGCCATGGCTCTGGTGCTGATGGCCAGCGTCTTCACCAATCTTGGCTACATCTACTGGTACCGCAGCCACCGCCGCCAGATCTCGGCGCGCAACCTGTTCCTGGCCCTGCTGGCCGACGTGCTCGCCCTGGCCATACAGCTGTATTTGAGCGGCGGCGCCAGCAATCCTTTCATCTATCTGTTCCTGCTGCAGGGCATTCTGGGCGCCGTGCTGCTGCGGCCCGTGCACGCCTGGATCATCGTTGCCAGCACCTCGCTGTGCACCCTGGTGCTGGCCATCGTGCACTGGCCCCTGCCCATTGGCGCGGCGGGACCGGACGGGCTGCCCGGCCTGTACGTGAGCGGCATTCTGATCAGCTTCGGGCTGACCACGGTGCTGCTGGTCGTCTTCCTGCGCCGCATCGTCTCCAACCTGCGCCGGCGTGACGCACGGCTGGCCAACATGCGCCAGCGTGCCAGCGAAGAGGAGCACATCGTGCGCATGGGCCTGCTGGCCACGGGCGCGGCGCACGAGCTGGGCACGCCGCTGTCCACCATGTCCGTCATCCTGGGCGACTGGCAGCGCATGCCCGCCATCACGCAAGACCCCGACCTGCTGGCCGACCTGCAGGAAATGCAGCAGCAGCTGCTGCGCTGCAAGTCCATCGTCTCCAGTGTGCTCATGTCGGCCGGCGAGACCCGCGCCGATGCGCCACAGGCCACCACGCTGCGCGCCTTCATGGACGGCGTGGTCGCGCACTGGCAGTCACGCCACGCCGTGGAGCATTTCGACTATGTCCAGGCCGACGAGGACTTCCCCATTCTTTCCGATACCGCGTTGCAGCAAATGGTTTGCAATGTGCTCGACAATGCGGCCGAAGCCTCCCCCCGCCATGTGGCGCTGCACCTGGCCGTGCGCACTGGCATGCTGTGCATCACCGTGCGCGACAAGGGACCGGGCTTTGCACCCGCCGTGCTGGAACAGCTGGGCCAGCGCCATATCTCCACCAAGACGGAGCGCCCGGGCCGGGGGCTGGGCCTGTTCCTGGTGCTCAACGTGGCGCGCTCGCTGGGCGGACGCGTTCAGGTGAGGAACACCCCGCCGCGGGGCAGTGAGGTGGAGATCCGCCTGCCCCTGTCATCGATTGCCATTGAACCCGGCGCCTGAAGCGGCGCCCACAGGAACCCGAATCGCCCATGGACAGCTCCCGCCTCCTGCTGCTGGTTGAAGACGATGCGACCTTTGCGCGCACGCTGACGCGCTCGTTCGAGCGGCGTGGCTACCGCGTGCTGCAGGCCGCCAGCGCCGAGGAAGTGCGCGAGCTGCTGCAGACGCACTCGCCGCAGTACGCCGTCATGGACCTCAAGCTGGCGGGCAACGCGTCGGGCCTGAGCTGCGTGCAGATGCTGCACCAGCACAGCCCCGAGGCGCTGATCGTCGTGCTCACAGGCTATGCCAGCATTGCAACGGCCGTGGAGGCGGTCAAGCTAGGCGCATGCCACTATCTGGCCAAGCCCTCCAACACCGACGATATCGAGGCCGCCTTCGGCCGCCTCGAAGGCCGCACCGACGTGGAACTGTCACGCAACCCCACCTCCATCAAGACGCTGGAGTGGGAACACATCCACGAAACCCTCGCCGAGAGCGATTTCAACATCTCCGAAGCCGCCCGCCGCCTGGGCATGCACCGGCGCACGCTGGCGCGCAAGCTGGAAAAGCGGCAGATCAAGTAAGGCGGCAGGCACCAAGACAAACCGGGCCTCAAGGGCCCGGTTTGTCATTGCGCGGCCATGGCCCTCAGGCCATCAGCCCAGCCAGAGGTAGTGATCGATCAGCAGCGCCAGGAACAGCACGCTCAGGTGGATCAGCGAGAAGCGGAATGTCTTGCGCGACAGCTGGTCCGAGTAATTGCGCCACAGTGCAAAGGCATAGGCACAGAAGCCCACGCTCAGCACCACGGCCACCACCAGGTACAGCCAGGAACTCATGCCGTACATGAAGGGCAGCATGCAGGCCGCAAACAGGATCACCGTGTACAGCAGGATCTGCAGCCGCGTGTACTCGCTGCCATGCGTCACGGGCAGCATGGGCAGGCCGGACTGGCGGTAGTCTTCCACGCGGTACAGCGCCAGCGCCCAGAAATGGGGCGGCGTCCACAGGAAGATGATGAGGAACAGGATCAGCGCCTCGGGACCGACCTGGCCCGTCATCGCGGCCCAGCCCAGCACGGGCGGCATGGCACCGGAGGCGCCGCCGATCACGATGTTCTGCGGCGTGGCAGGCTTGAGGATCACCGTGTAGATCACGGCATAGCCCACGAAGGTGGCCAGCGTCAGCCACATGGTCAGCGGGTTGGTGCACAGCAGCAGCACCAGCGCGCCCAGCGTGCACAGGATGGCCGAGAAGGCCAGCGCCTGCTGGCTGCTCAGCTCGCCCCGTGCCGTGGGCCGCCAGGAGGTGCGCTTCATGCGCGCATCGATATGGCGCTCCACCAGGCAGTTGAAGGCGGCAGCCGCGCCCGCCACCAGCCAGATGCCCAGGCAGGCCAGCGCCATGTGCAGCCACTGGTCGGCGTTGGGCCAGCCGGGCACGGCCAGCACCATGCCGATCAGTGCGCAGAACACGATCAGCTGCACCACACGCGGCTTGGTCAGGGCATAGAACTGTGTCCAGCGCGAGGGCTCGACACTCAGGGAAGCTTGTTTACTCATGCAATCTCTCCACGGGCAACCGGCAGACCGTCCCGCAGTGCGCCCGGGCGGCTGGCCGCCAGGCACCAAACAATCACGGTCACCAGCGCAGCTGCGCCGCCCGTATGCAGCACCGCGGCCACCAGCGGCCAATCGAGCACCACGTTCGACAGGCCTGTCAGCACCTGCAGTACCAAGAACGCACCCAGCACGCGGCGCTGCGACGCCAGTGCGGGCACTTCACCCAAACGCCACCACAGCCCGGCCAGCGCAGCCACCACCACATAGGCCGCCAGGCGGTGCAGATAGTGGATGGCCGTGAGGCCCGCAAAGCTGATGTTGCTGCCGTCCTGCAGCAGGCCCAGCGGCCGCCAGATCTGCAGCGCCTGCGAAAAATCCATGGCCGGCCACCAGCTGCCCTGGCAGGTCGGGAAACTGCTGCAGGCCAGCACCGCATAGTTGGTGCTGACCCAGCCGCCCAGCGCCACCTGCAGCACCAGCAGCGCAAGGCCCAGCCACAGCCCCGCGCGCAGCGCGGGCGAAATCACGGTCGCCCTTTGCTGGCGCGCAGCACGGCTCAACCCCACGGCGGGCACGCACAGCAAGGCCAGCAGCCCCGTGCCGCCCAGCAGGTGCAGGGTCACGATGGCCGGGAAAAGCTTCATGGTCACGGTCCAGGCGCCAAAGGCGCCCTGCAGACAGACCCAGAACAGCGCCAGCGTGGGCCACCACGGACTCAGGGCACCGCCTGTGCCCTCGGCCCCTGCGCCACCCGCCCTGCCCAGGCGCCGCGCGCGCCGCCAGGCCATGATGGTCATGGCGATGATGAGCACGCCCACGGTGGTGGCCAGATAGCGGTGGACCATCTCTATCCATGCCTTGCCATGCGTCACCGGCCCGGTGGGCATGGCGGCCTGGGCCTCGGCAATCTGCGCGCGGGCGCCCATGGGGCTGGCGCTGCCATAGCAGCCCGGCCAGTCGGGGCAGCCCAGGCCGGAATCGGTCAGGCGGGTGAAGGCGCCGAACAGCACCAGATCGAAAGTCAGGAACAGCGTGAGCACCGACAGCGCCTGCAGCCGCTTGAGCGAGCCGCCGCTGCGGTTGCGCACCCACACCCAGGCCAGGGGGCCCAGCGCCAGCAACAGGCCCAGCAGCATCAGCTCCAGAACGGGGGCCAGATCGTACAGCGCCTGTTCGCTCACGCCCGCCCTCCGCAGCGCGGCGTGCACCACACGGCATGGTCCCCGGGCAAGCCGAAAGGCAATGCCGCAGGCGCATCCGGTTGGCGACAGCAGATCTTCATAAATGAGAGCAATTTGACGAGAAGGCTCAGCCCCATGCGCGAGATTGGATCGCAGGCCGGGCCTACAGAGAATCAGGACATGCACCCAGATACCGGCTGCGGGACCGCGCCCCATGCACAAGGCCCGCCAAGCGGGCCCGGTCGCTGCAACTTTCAGAGCAGCATGTCTTTGATATGAAACAATTCTACTTGGCTGCGAACCGCTCAATCGCCCACGCATGCAGTGCCCCTAGATCGCAGCCAGCTTCTTTTGGCCGGTGCGATGCGGCTTGGGCCTGGCGCACACGAATTTCCACAGGACCCTGCCCAAGGCGTCGGCGGCCCAGCTTTACACGACTGCTCAGATTCGCTCAGATTCAGACACCTCGCCTTCCTTAGATTGGTGGTTTCACTTGGGGACCGGCAACTACCGGGTGAGGCCATGATTGCAGGAGGCTCGTGGACTGTGCTTGATGGGCACGGAAACGAAATCGGGCGTGTCGAAGGCGATGAATTCGTCCGTTGCGGGACCAGGCCCATCTACCGCATCGATGGACCGGCGCTGTACTCCATGGACGGTTCGGCCAGACTGATGGGCTTTATCGAAGGGACCGAGGTCAGAACGCGGCAAGGCCGGATCTTCCTCAAATTTCTCGCACATTGAGCGGCACTGCTCAGATTTGCTCATCTTCGGCCAGTCGAAGCCAGGGAGACTCCACGTCCAAGAAAACCTCCAGGCAATGGACCTCTTTTTCGTGCGCGTGCTCTCCAACAACGATTTCAATGCCTTCTGGGACGGCATCGCCCAGGACAAGCCCCTGAAGACGCCCGACAAGGGACGCACCGCGTCCTTCACTGTCATCCGCCGCAGCGACAGCGGCCTGGAAGTCAGAACGCACAAGGGCAACACGGTGCGCATAAGGCGGGAAGCCTTCGGCGCCGTGCTGCGCCATCTGGCCCAGGAGCATCACGGCGCCGAGCGGCCCTGCATCGTGGCCTCCAGCCAGCACCGGCCCGGCTTTCTGGGCTTTGCGGCCAAACAGGCCAACGACAACGCAGCCGTGGTGATCACCTACATCCTGCCCATACTGCAGGACGCAGGACTTGTGGAAATCGACGGCAACCGGCCCAACAGGACCTGGCTGCTTTGAACAACTGCACAGCCTTCGGCCTTCTGCGCCGGTCGATGACAATCTATGTCAATTCATTCATAGCCAATCACTAAGGCGCACAGATAATTGCCGGCATTCGTGTGAATTGTGAGAAGGGTCCGGGCCACGCTCCGCGCCCTTCGATGCTGGAGGATTGGCAGATGAGCGCCCCGGAAATGGAGGCCATACAGGAGCGGCTGAAGAAGCTGCGGGCCGACGAGGCGCTGGTCGCCGAGCAGTTGGACCGGCTGCAGGCCCAAAAGGCTGCGCTGCAGCACAGGCTGGCCATGATCCAGGGCGCCGTGCAGGTGCTTGAAGAGATGCGTCAGGAGCTGGGGCCATGAACCGTGGCAAGCCCGTCTCACCACCCGCATCGCCCCCCGCCTCACCCTGCGCATCGCCCACCTCCACCTTGCCCACCGCCGAAGACTGGCTGGCAAGAATTGCGGCTCTGGATGCCACGCAACCCCCTCCCACCCCGCCCCGTTTGCGCAACCCCCGCAAGGCAAAGCGCCGCAGGGTGGTCACCGTCGTGGCAGTGGCCGTGCTGCTGGGGCTGCTGGCCATCGCCCTGGCCGTGGCGGTGCAGTTGATGTGGGTCAAGTAGCTGTCACACGGCAGCAGCGGAAAGAGCCTTCAAGCGTGAAGCCAACCGGGCCGGTGCTGCTGTATACCCTCACATCCTGGCGAAGTCCCCATATTGTTTGCATGCTCACTTACGCCTAGCATGTGTCCACACTCAACGCAGTGGAGGTGCCATGGCCGATCCCGAAGAACCACTGGAAGTACGCTCAGAACGCTGGCAGTCGCTGAAGGGGCTGGACATCGCCTCCGTGGATCTGGGCCCCATCTGCGTGGTGCTCATGCTGACGCTGGTCTGCATGGCCGTGATGATGCTGCTGGCCAAATCCGGCGCCGAGCAAGCACGGCAGGCCCAGCCATCGTCCCAGGCCAAGGGCCCGGCTCCCCGACCGAAGCCGGCGCAGCCCGTGACCGAACCCGCCCAGCAACAGACCTGGACGCCGGCCTTGCGCACCTAAGGGCGACCTAAGGGCGACCTAAGGCCGACCTGAGGGCGACCTGAGGGCGTCAAGGCCAGGCCGCAGTACCTTCAGAGTTTCACCGAACGTGTCGCAATGAAGGTCGGCACGAACTTCTCGATCACAAAACGGGCATGGGGCTGCCAGTCTTCATGAAAGCCCGTCAGCACCAACCCCGCATCCAGCTGGCCGCCGATCTGATCGGCCAGCGTATGGCCGAACACCAGCGCCTCATTGCGCTCCCGCTTGGCATCAAGCGCTGCGGGCGGCAAATCCAACACATCGGAATACGGAAGGCGCCGCGCAGGCTGCATGAGCCCTTGCTCGCGCAACGCGGGGTCGCGGTCCTCCACGAAGACCACCGGATTCCAGAAGCTGGACAGAAGGCGCCCACCCTTCGCGAGCACCCGCGCGCATTCACGCCATACGGGCCGCACATCAGGCACGTAGAGGTTGGAGATGGGGTGAAAGATCACGTCGAAGCCGGCATCTGCAAAAACGCCCAGATCCCGCATGTCGCCCTGCACGCAGGTCAGCGCAAGGTCTTCGCGCTGCGCTACATGGCGGTCCTGTGCAAGCTGCCCGGCAGAGGCATCGAACACGGTGACCTGCGCGCCCGCCGCCGCAAGAATGGGCCCCTGCTGGCCGCCGCCGCCGGCAAGGCAGAGGATGCGCAGGCCGCGCACATCATCCAGCCAGCCCGCTGGCAAGGGGCCGGGCGTGAGCCGCGCCTGCCAGCTTCCGGCACGGGCCCGGGCTATTTCAGCGCTGTCGACCGGGCGCGACCAGTCGCAGTCTTTCGCTGCCTGCAGGTTCCAGGCAGCGGTGTTGTGGGCAAGGATATCGATGGGTTCTGTCATGGGCGCTCTTTCATAAAGAGGCCGCACGGCGACGCGAGGTTGCGTTCAGAAAACGCGGAGCAGTCAACGGGCATGCAGGTGGTGACGCGGGCGTCCGCCGTGGGCCGGGAATGGGCTTAGGGAGGATCGGTCGGACAAGGGTCCGAAGGCGTCACAGGTTCATGTCAGGCTCGCAACGGTCGCAGGGATGGAAGAGGCAAATTCTAAGACTGCGCAAATTGCACTGTCAAACCACTGCGGCGCGTTCCCCACACGGTCATGCGGAAGTCACAACCGTGAGACGGCTTGGCTGTAAGTTGAATACGCACCCTCGATGGCGCTGGCTTCTGCTGCGCCATGGCGCGCCCGCTGACGACCGGCCTTTCCCAACCCGGCGCCCAATGGATACCGAGGAGCAACACTTTGAAGGAGAGCTATGCGTAGTCCCAAGAAAGGCCGAGAGCCGATCCGGCTCATGGACCTGGCCCCCGCCGTCTTCTGCATCCAGTGCGAACGGGAAAAACCCGCCACAGGAGCCCGCCAATTCCACGCGTGGCATGTGTGCAGCGACTGCTCGCAGAAGTTGGCCCAACTCCCCCCGGCGCAAGCACCCACGGCGCACCACGCGCACTGAGGCAAGCGATTCCCCAAAACGAAAGCCCGCCAGATGGCGGGCTTTCTCATGCCCCTGCGGACATGAGCGGCGCGGGAGCGGGACGTCGATGCGCGCCTACCAGGGCACAAACATGATCACCAGTGCCACAGCCACGATAGCGGCAACGATGTACATGGTTCGCTTGGTAGCGAACCGGTTGCGGGACGACGAGGTGGGCACTTGGCCCGGGGTATTGGGAGTAGGTTTGTTCATGGCCTCAAGCATGGTCGCCGCCCGGGACCGGCCCTGTCGGACAAGCACAGCTAAGGCGATCAGCGCAGAGCATGACAAGAGCGTCGGCCTTGGCGCAAGGTGACGCTTGTGAACTGCCGTGGGCCCACTGAGCGCAAGTGGCCAGAAAAGACAAAGCCCGCGGGTGCGGGCTGTTGGTCAGATTTCGAAGGCAGTACGGTCCACTGCATCCTTGATCCACGCAGGAGGCTTGCCCCGGCCGGTCCACGTTGCGCCAGTGGACGGATCACGGTACTTGGGCACGCCTGCACCGACGGGCGACTTGCGCTTGCCCGTGCTGAACACATCTTCCTGGGTCAATTGGAATTGCTGGACGAGCTCGCGAACCTTGGCGATGGCCCCGCCTTTTTCGGCTTTCAGGACTTCGGCAATGCGTGCTTCGATCTCTGCCTTTTGCTGCAGGAGCGTCTTGTAATCAGGTGTCATGGACTTTTCTTGGGTTGTATGCTAGCGAGTCAGCATTCTATGCACAAAATGCCGCGCTGACATACCTTTGCATCGCAAACCGAAGGTTGCGGACGCAACAACACTCTCAACCTCCAGAGGTATAGAGTGGCGCAATGAACAAAGCACTGGAACTCTCAGGAATCGCGCTGGTGGCCCTGGTGGCACTGGCACTCAGCGCATGCGCCCAACAGAAGCTGGCACCCTCCGTGGGCATGGCCAATCCCGCATCGGTCTATTGCGGTGAAATCGGCGGACAAGTCCGGATGGAGAAGACGCCCCAGGGCCAGGAAGGCATCTGCGTGCTGCCGAACGGCACGGAAATGGAAGAGTGGACGCTGTACCGCAAGGACCATCCGGCCAAGTAGTGGGATAGTGCTCTGCACGAATCAGACGCAAGCCGTTAACGCCCCGCCGTCACTGCGCGGATGCACAGCGCAAATGCACAGCCATACGCTCGGAGCAGGCGCGAACACGGCCGCCGTCAAGCTACGGCCCAACTGCATCACACAGCAGACCTGCAACTTCTTTACACGACGTAAAGCTTTCCTTCAGAAAAGGTCTGCATACTGGCCAGCAACGGATTCCGCCGAGCCTGGGAGCTTTCTCCTCCCTCCCTCTCAAATCCCTTCCCCAGGCACGCCACCACGGCATCGGCATTTTTCTTCCAGGGCCCGCAGCTTCGCCGCTTGCGGGCCCTTTTCGTTGCCCCTTCAACGGCCGCAGCTCCAAGCGGACACCGTGTCGAAAGAACTCATACATACGGGGCATGCTCGACCTACATGAGCACCCTTACTTGGCTCGCACAGGGAAGCCTCACAAGCAGTTGAAATAGCGTCAGTCCCGAGACCCGCAATGCCCTGCTGATGGAGATAAGCATGAGTCAAGTCGTACCGAGTGAGTCTTTCAATCCGGACCCTGATGCCCGCTACCACCGGAGTCTCCTGGATGCCTTTCCGGTAAGGGGCAGCTACCAGCTCATTCAGTTGCGCAGCACCAGATCTCGCAGCCCCTTGCGACGTTTTGCGAAGGCTTGCATTCGGGCGGTTCGCGCACTTGTTCAATGACTTGAAGGGGATTGTGATGCGACATATTTTCCTCACATTTTTCTGGTCCGTCGTGACCCTCATCTCGCTGTACATCTCCACGCTGGCAGGGCCGATGTTCCCGGTCACGAGCTGAAATGCGGTTAACAGCCGGGCCTATGGTTGACTCATGGTTCTCCTCCTGGAATTCATAGGCATGCCCTGAAAAGGGCACCGGACTTTTTCTTCCCCGTGCCTGCACTTCGCAGGCATTCACAAGCTCGCAGCACCGCTGGCAGGCTTCTTTTCTGTGGGGGCCGCTTGCGGCTTTGGCCCGCTTTGTAGAGATGCAAGGTGGGCATACATCGGGTGCGCACAGCGAAGTGCCAGCGGCGCCAAGGTTCAGGCGACCAAGCACAGGCTTGTGCTGGTGCGGCATGAAGGACAGGATGTTGAAGATGCGGACCGCTCCGCATTGGGTCAAATGCCGGCATCGCGTAAGATGCTGATCCACCAGTAGAAGCGGGCGTCGTTCAATGGCAGGACCTGAGCTTCCCAAGCTCATGATGAGGGTTCGATTCCCTTCGCCCGCTCCAGATTTCCTGGAGCAAAGTCCATCAGTCCCGGATACACATCCGCCACTGATATCCCACGGACCGCCTTCCGCGCGGGCCCGATCTCTCCCGCCTCCGACCTCTCCCCCGCTTTTCTCCGCGACATTTTTTCGCTCCCCCGCGACGGATCTGTGCTGCCCGCGCGTTGAACGCAATAAGGCCACCTGGTGTGGCCGATGCAGGAGTCTTTCATGTCCTCATTGCGTTTGACTGTTCGCCGCGCCGTCCGTCCGCTTGCGCTGGCGCTTGCCGCCGGCAGCCTGGCCGCGCTGGCCGGCTGCGTGGTAGCGCCTGTTGCGCCTGGACCCTATGTGGTGCCGCCGGGCGTCGCCTATGTGGCGCCTGCCTATCCGATGCCCAGCGTCGGCTTCGTATGGCAATACCACCCGCGCTACGGCTGGGGCTGGCACCATCCGGTCTACGGCTGGCATCGCGGCTGGCGTTGAGCCGCGCGACACTGGCTGACCCCGCCACTACACCGATGCCCTTTGGCTGAAATCGATGACCCGGATGCCGACCTGCTGGCGAGACTGGCCCGCGGTGAGCCGCAGGCCGCCCGCGAACTGGTGGAGCGCAAGCTGCCACGCATGCTGGGTCTGGCCCAGCGCCTGCTGGGCAACCGGGCCGAGGCTGAAGAGGTGGCGCAGGAAGGCCTGGTGCGCGCCTGGCAGCAAGTGGGCCACTGGCGGCCGGGGCAGGCCCGCTTTGACACCTGGCTGCATGAGGTGGTGCTCAACCTGTGCCGCGACCGGCTCCGCCGGCGCGCGGTGCGGCGCGAAGAAGCGCTGGACGAGCACGCCGAAGCCGCCGCCTTCGCCGACCCCGGGCCCACACCGGAGCAGCAGCTGGACCACGCGCAGCACAGCGCCCGGGTCGCCGCAGCCCTGGATGCACTGCCACCGCGCCAGCGCGAGGCGCTGGTGCTGCACTACTACCAGGCGCTGCCCCAGACCGAGGCGGCAGCACTCTTGGGCGTCTCCGTGGATGCCCTGGAAAGCCTGCTGGCCCGTGCGCGGCGCAGCTTGCGCGCCCGCCTGCAGGACGCAAGCACGAGCGCAATCGCTGCACCCGCACCCGCAGACCCTGGAGGATCACCGCCATGACGCCAGAACGCTTTGAACTATTGGCCGACGCCTGGGGCGCCGACCTGCGGCGCTGGCCGGCACAGGAGCAGGCTGCGGCACGCGCGCTGATGGAACAGCCGGCCTTTGCGCCTGCGGCCCAGGCCTTGCTCGCCCGTGCAAATGAACTCGACACGCTGCTGGGCAGCCATGCCGTCGCGCCCCCCAGCGCAGCGCTGGCAAGCGCGGTGCTGGCCGGCTTGCAAGCGCGCCCAGGCCTGGCGACTGCGCCAGGCCAACCATCGCCGCATGCATGGCCGCAGCCCCGTGGTACCGCGCCCGCACGGCCGGTGCGCGCCAGCGGCCGCAAGCCCTGGCATGGCTGGTGGTCCGGCGCCAGCATCGCCGGTGCGGGCCTGGCCGGTGTGGCCGCAGGCGCCCTGGCCGTGGCCTTGCTGATAGGCACAGCCTTGCCCACGGCCCGGCCGGCACAGTCCGAAGGCGGCTGGTGGCCCGGCACCGCCTTCGACACGGGCAGCGCCTTGGTGGAAGGAAGCGAGGAATGACGATGAACGAATCCCCCATCGGCGATGCCCCCCGCACGACGCACCTGCGCCGCTGGCTGTGGGCCTCTGCCCTGCTGAATCTGTTTCTGGTGGGCGGCATTGCCGGTGGCACCTGGCGCTGGTGGGCGCACCAGGCCGAGGCCAGGTCGGTAGCCACGTCCACGCAGACAGGAACCCCCACCGGAGCACCGGCAGGCAGCTCCCCGGCCACTGCGCGCGGACTGCGCTTTGCCGCAGACGGCCTGCCGCCCGAGCGGCGCCAGGCTTTCCGCACAGGACTGCGTGAAGTGCGGCGCGAGGCTGCTGCGCTGACCCAAGGCAGCCGCGAAGGCCGCGCCGAGGTGGTTCGACTGATGGCTGCGCCGCAGTTCGATCGCGCTGCCGTCGAGGCTGCATTGGCACGCACCCGGGCCGCCGACACGGCGGTGCGTGAGCGCGTGGAGGCGCACGTGGTTGACTTCGCGGCCCAGCTCACGCCGGCCGAGCGACAGACACTGGTGCAGGGGCTGGCAGCGCAGCAAGGCCCCTTCCATGTGCCCGCATCTCCGGCCAGGCGCTGAGGAGCACAGGACACGCCTGCCACGCCCGCCCCGCCCGCGATTTTTCGAGGTGAAGCCATGAATTCTGCCGCCATCGCCCTGAACCGCTTCGGCCTGGGCGCCCGCCCCGACGAAGCACTGCCCGCCGACCCGCAGCGCTGGCTGCTGGACCAGTTCGCGCGCTACCAGCCACAGCCCCCTGCCTGGGCCGGTCACGCGGACACGGACGCGCTGCTGTCCGACTACCAGTCCCGGCAGCGCGAGCTGCGCAGCCTGCCTGAAGACCAGCGCGCCGCCGCCCGCCAGCAGTTGCGCCGTGGCGCACGCAGCGGCTACCTGGACGCAGTGAACGCGCGCCTGGCCAGCGCCATCGACACACCCGCGCCGTTTGTGGAACGCCTGGTGCACTTCTGGTCGAACCACTTCGCGGTCTCGGTGGAAAAGCCTGTGGTGCTCGACCTGGCCGGCGCCTACGAGGCCGAGGCCATACGCCCGCACGTGCTGGGCCGATTCGAGGACCTGTTGCTTGCCGCCGTGCGCCACCCGGCCATGCTCGTCTATCTGGACCAGGCCCAGTCGGTGGGACCCGCCAGCCCCGCTGCACAGCGCGCCGCCCGGCGCAACCCGGACAAGACACGCGGCCTGAACGAAAACCTGGCGCGGGAAATCATGGAGCTGCACACCCTGGGCGTGCGCAGCGGCTACACCCAGCAGGACGTGACCGAGTTCGCCCGCGCGCTCACCGGCTGGAGCCTGGGCAATGACGCAGGCAGCCCGGCCGCCAGCGCCGGCTTCCAGTACCGCCCGGCATTGCACGAGCCCGGACCGCGCCGCCTGCTGGGCCGCAGCTATGCCGCAGGCGGGCAGGAGCAGGCGCTGGCCATCCTGCGCGACCTGGCGGCCTCCCCCTCTACCGCGCTCCATGTCGCGACCAAGCTGGCACGGCACTTCGTCGCCGACGATCCGCCGCCCGCGCTGGTGCAGCGCCTTGCGGCCGCCTACCAGCGCAGCGGCGGGG